>CAJUEB010000151.1 GCA_910585135.1 uncultured Eubacteriales bacterium | reverse complement strand
GAAACTCAGCGTTTTGCCGCCCTGCCTGTTCCAGCTCCGCGCGGATTCCGCTTTGCTTTTTGAATGCTTCCTTCCTTCTGTTGAGCCGGTATCTTGCAAGCTCCAGGGCGCCTGCGGTCGCAATTATGCCAAGAAACAGATGCATCATTGGTTCGATTCCCATGCCGGAGGTGATGGTATGGAGGACAAGGACGTGATATAGCAGTGCCAATCCATATACAGCGATCGTGATATATAAAAGATGCCGCCTATCCGGCAGGGAAAAAATAAGAATCAGGCTACAGGCGATGATGGGGATATCAAAAAGGCTGGCGCGGTGGATTCCAAAGAAAAAAAATTCGATAATCATTAGTCCAGCACATAGATTCTCATAAAAAAATGTTGATCCGATTCTTCCAATATGAAGAAACCATATAAGCCCATTGCCAGCAATAATCAGCGGAATGATCCAAAGTTCCCATGACATGATTGGTATTATGGCAATCAATGTGACACTGAATATCGTAGCGACAATCGACATAATCAGGTGCGTACTCGTTTGTATATCAGATTTCATCCTTTTCAAACTCCTTTGCAACCCGTTCCAGCAAATCGCGCGGGGCGAAAGGCTTTTTCAAATAATTAACTGCACCGAGTTTAATGGCGCTTACCACATCATCCACTTCTCCTGATGCTGTCAGGAAAATGACAGGAATATCGCTGTAGCGGCTTTTCATGCGCTTAAAGGTTTCGATGCCATCCATGCCCGGCATTGCAACATCTAGAAGTACCAGATCAATTTTTCGGTTTTTTAGCCTGTTGAGCGCTTCTTGTCCGGACTTAGCGAGAAGCACTTCGTATTGCTTGGAGAGGATGATTTGTGTTCTCCTCAAATTCATCTTGTCGTCATCTACTACTAAAATGTACTTTTTCATAGAGCGAACCTCCTTAATTGATATCTTGATTTCATATTCAGGGGATTTTTAAAAATCCTCTGTGAAGACTATTTTAAAATAGGTTGGCGGTAAAATCAAGTATCATATAATATGATTTTTTATCGATGTTTTGATGGATGGGATCGCTGCTGTGCAGGCTGTTGAAGCTTTTGGCAGGGCTGCCGTTTTTCCCTGCTGGATTAGAGGGAGAAGGAAGGGAATGGCGGATTTACGGAAGCTGTTTCACTGCCTTTTACAAGTCCAGGCTGGTGAGGATTTTTTCAAACTTTTTCTCTGATAATATTTCATGCGTTACCAATGTTCCGTTGTAAAAGAGGGAAAATGTGGTGAACGGGCTGGGAGCATTCTGCGCATCCTCTCTTGATTGAATCTGCATTGCGTGAAATTCGAGTCCCCGCTCTTGCGCCATGTTTTCAAGCAACGGTACGTACTTGGCCGTAAACGGGCATTGGTTTGTATAATACAGCGCGAAACCTTTTGGCATTTGTCCGTGTTCATGTACTGTGGTTTTGAAACGAGGAATATCGGCGGATTCCATATCGGTGTTTTCCGGGACGGTGTTTTTCGGACTGATGTTCTTCGGGTTGGAAGTTTTGGAAGCGGATTTTTTCGCAAAAGGCAGATACATTAATCTAAAGTAAGGCTCTGCTGTATCGGCTGTTTCGAATCCTTTATATTTCAAAAATTTAGGATCTGAAAGAAATCCCATTTTCTTTTTTGAAGACAGGATTACGAGTCCTTTTTTCCCTTTTGCTTTGCTGTCCTCGATGCACCGTTCTAGCAAGAGATTGGAATATCCGTGTCCCTTAAATTGCCCGGAAATCCATAAGCAGTTAATATATATGTAGTTTTTCGCTTCGATCGGCGTCCATGCATATTCGGCAGGAATGTACTCGATAAAGAATTTTCCGCGGACATCGCCCTTTAGAAATACGAGTCCTTCGTCCAATCGTTCTTTTAACCAATTCTTTTTTGACATGACTTGGATGTCTTTTTTGTTTGCGATGGCACAGCAGATATGTTCCTGCTCAAGATTGTCATGTGTTAATTTTATCAGGTTCAAGATTTCGTTTATCCTCCTTTGTACGGTCTGTGCGTGTGGTTTTCAGAGGGCATATGCCTTTTGTTGTTTGGTGGCAGCATTGCTGTTTTGCATTGCTGGCTTGTCGCCGACGTCTTTTATGGTTTCGCGGCTGCTTTTTGCGATCGTTTTTGTTGTCCTTTTACAGCCGCTTGTTGTGATCGTTTTTTATTTCCCTTTACGGCCGCTTTTCGTGACTTTCTTTAAGATAGCATTCATACCCTGACACCCTTTGTCATGATTTGTTTTTTTGGGATCATTTTTTTGCCTGCTGCGTCAGTTCCGGGGCGCAGCTTGTCCTTCGTTAAGCAAGTGATAGATGAATTTTAAATAATCTGTTTTCCGACATCGTTCATTTTCTTTTGTGTGCGTATTTTTTCATCCCGCTGCCAGCCGGTCTTTTTAGCCAGCCGTTTGATTCATGTTACGGTTTTTTCGTTCGGGCGTATCGGCATCATTTGATTGCGGTTTGCGCATTTTCATCCGTTTTGATTGCGGGATGGGGATTTGTGCAGTATCAGGCTTCAACTTCCGCTGTTTAATCCAGCCCGATATCATTGTTGATTACCGATCCGAAGGCGATGGCTTCATCGCCGAATTTCTCCCTGATCGCGTCCATGGCGCGTTCGACCTTTTCCCCTTTTTCTGTAAGGATATTTTCTTCAGAAAAAAGGGAAAGCTGTTGTGCCTGGTTTTCGTCGCACAGGTTGATTGCCGTGATCGTCAGCATACGGATTGGGTCGCGCAGTTTCCATGATCTGCCGATGATTTGCATGGCTGTGTCCGCGATCGTTTCAGCCAGATTTGTCGGGTTATCGAGTTGTTGCTGTCTTGAGATCACTTTCAAATCGGGATCTTTGATGTCGACCTTTATGCCGAAGGCTTTCCGCTTATGTTTGCGGAGGCGCGAGGCGACCGTATCGGATAGTCCCGTTACAGCAGTGTGAATATCTTCTGTGTTTTGCAGGTTTCGGCGAAAGGTCGTGCCGTTTCCGACTGATTTTACTTTTTCCATCTGGCCGTAGCGAAGCACGGGCGTCATGTCGAGTCCGTTGGCATAGTCATGGATGACGCCGCCTTGTTTGCCGAGCAGGGCAGAAACCGCTTTTTTATCCGATACGGCCAGCTCGCCGATGGTTTTGATGCCGCAGTCTTCTAGTTTTTTGGCGGTTGCTTTTCCGACGAAGAACAGGGCGCGGATATCCATAGGCCAGAGGATGGTTTTGTAATTTTCCTTCGTTATGACGGTGGTGGCATCGGGTTTTTTGTAATCGCTGCCCATTTTGGCGAAGATTTTGTTGAAGGAAACGCCGGCGGACAGGGTGAGACCCAGTTCTTTTCTTACCGTTTTGCGGATCGTGTCGGCGATTTCCTTTCCCGTGCCAAAGAGATTTTGGCTTGCGGTCACATCCAGCCAGGATTCATCTACGCTGAAGGGTTCGACCATGTCTGTAAAACGAAGGTAAATTTGGTTGATCAGCTCGCTGTAATGCTTATATTTGTCGTGATGAGGCGGTACGATTTGCAGGTCGGGGCATTTTTTCCTTGCCTGCCATAGCGTTTCGGCTGTGACGACGCCATAACCTTTAGCGATTTCGTTTTTTGCCAATATAATGCCGTGGCGGTTTTCAGGGCTGCCGCAGACTGCCATAGGCTGGTTTTTTAGTTCTGGATAATCAAGCAGCTCTACCGAAGCAAAGAAACCGTTCATATCACAGTGAAGTATGATCCTGTCCATAATCTGTCCTCCTGTTTTGGCGGATGTTGGCGGGGAATCGGATATGCGTGCCTGGTCAATGTATCGACTGAATTAGGCGGGTGCATCCGGCGCGTGTGCCAGTCGAGCACACTGGGATCGCATTTAGTAAACGAGCCAGTCGGGCGCATATTGAGCGAATGCATTGCGTAAACGAGTTAGGCAGGTGATCGCATAAATGCACCAAATGATGCATCCAATAATGCGCTAAGTAAGGGTCACCATTGAACGCGTTAAGTAAATGTACTGGGCGAGTACATCCAATCAGTGTGACGAGTAATTGTGCTGGGCGAGTGATCCAGTCAGTGTAACGAGTAATTGTGCTGGGCGAGTGTATCAGCCGCATGGGTAAGACAAGCACGTCAAGCAAGCACGTAAAATAAGCAAATTAAGCATACCAGGCGTATATTTGTACAGGCAGCCGGTTCTGATTGCTTTGTGTACCAACGGAACATGCTGGGTCATTACGCCAAATGTCTCTTATTTATTATACATCATTCTTTGCGGATTCCTATCAGAAATATCTTGATGGGTGAAGGAGCGTAAAATGGCGGGCAGAAAGGAAACTGGGGTTGAAGATAGCAGAGTTGTGGACAGAAAGCAAAAGAGGACGGAGAAAGGAAAGACGATCCGTCTGGTAGTCCGGTGATTGAGTGTGCAAATGAAAAAGTGAAACATTTTTTAAAAAATTAAGGGTTAATGCACACTAACTTTTGCGTTTGGATGAAATTTTTTATAAATATGCAAATCATCGAATGGATACGCATTCGTTTAACTGCGATTTTGCGCAAAAAGTGCGCGTAAGTAGGATATATATATAAAATTTGATAAAGTCTTCTTGCGATTGAATTGTTTTTAGATATTTTTATCGAATCCAATTGATATAGACATCCTAGTCAGTGAGGTTAGTGTGCATGAACTCAGAAATATAATAAAAAGTTTACATTTTTACAGTTTTTGTAAGATGATGCGGATGCATATTGATGTATATCGACAGCCATCAATATATCATAAAAATTATTTTAGGGCGGAAGGTGGTGTTTCTTCTTAATTGTGCTTGCTTTTATCTGCATCAAGCATTCATAATGAGGTATCCATAGAAAATCGTTAAAACTTCTTGTATTCTGTATACAGCTAGTCTCTTGTATTTTCTCCTGCTCCAACTGTATCTTTCATGGTTTGTTGAGGGGGAAATGAAGCCGAGATATAGGGTGACATGGTGGCGGGGTTGTGTTATAATGAACGCTAGACATTCTAACGGCGTTGCCGAGCGGAAGTGTTCATTGAAGCTCGCGCATCGGTTTATGCCAGGCCCGGCGCAGGCATCGTCTCAACGTATTTGTGTCGGACGAGCGCATCGCACTATGCTCGCTATAATGAACGCTGGGCATTCTAACAGCGTTGCTGCAAGGAAGCGTTCATTGAATCGTGAATGCCGATTGAAAAAGGAGCGGAGATTCATGTTATAATGAACGCTGGGCATTCTAACGGCGCTGCCGAGCGGAGGCGTTCATTGAAGCTCGCGCATCGTTTTATGCCAGGATTGGAGCAGGCAGGCTCG
>CAJUEB010000150.1 GCA_910585135.1 uncultured Eubacteriales bacterium | reverse complement strand
CATAGCAAAGGCTGATCTGATATATTTCCGAAACAGGGCTGTCTGCATATATCATAATCTGCGGAAATACCCGCGAGTCAGGGTCTTCTGAATAAACATAACACGATGCATACATCATCCACTGATCCGCTTCACCAAGATATTTGTCTCCCTTTTCTGCCTTATAAAAACTGTTAAAACTCCTTATGAAATCTTCCAGCGATATGCTAAATGCATTTTCTCCTTGATCGGTACTGACCGTCTCCACGTGGAGCTTGACAGGCTCGTATCCTTTTGACGAACTCGCTTCATCACCTGCGCTGCTGCATCCCGATACCATTATCGATAATATTATGATTGCGCTCATACAAATGACCGCAGGCATGTGCGAGCCATTCCGGTTTCGCCTTGTCCCCATTTTCCCTTATCTTCCTTTCCCATCTAAAAGATCGACTGTACTAGTGCAAATGATATCTGTCAATGCCGATGCAATACTGTTATACTTCCGCAAAAGTAGTTTGTCAACAGATATTTAACACTCACGCTATCACACGAATCGCGCCACCCACCTAACATAGCAATTGTACTTTCTGCCGCCGGAGTATATAATAAAAACAAGTAATCCTAATCTATAGCAAAATAATAAAAAGGAGTTTTACCATGAAATTCGGAGTATTAAAGGATATTAAAGACGGAGAGTCCCGGGTTGTCGCCACCCCTGCCGAGGTCAGCGAATTAAAAAAGGACGGCCATGAAATATATGTCGCCTCCCATGCCGGATATGAGGCAGGCTTTGATGATGCGGATTATGCAAAGGCCGGTGCAGTCATCACGCAAACCAATGAAGAGATTTGGAACACCTGTGATTTTGTTGCAAAGGTAAAGGAAATCGAACCTTGCGAATATGAACTGATGCGGGAAGGCCAGCTCATCTATTGCTGCATCCACCCCGCCGCCCACCGGGAAGAGGTAGATGCGCTGCTAGAAAAGAAAGTGATTGCCATTACCGCCGAAGATTCCCACAGGTTCGGTTCTCCAAACTGTGAAGCGGCTGGAAAGGCGGGCGCTTTTATGGGACTTTGGTCGATGATGACGATGAACCATGGATGCGGAAAATTTGCCAGCGGCCTTGCGGGCGCTCCTGGCGTCAGTACAGTTGTCTGCGGCTGCGGAATTGTCGGAAAAGCCGCGATCGAGGTTCTTTACAATATGGGTGCGAATGTAACCGTTGCCGATATCGACATCGGCGCTTTGCGCGCAATCAGCGAACAATACCATGGAAAAGTGAATACCATGATTTCCAATCGTTTTAACCTAACGAAGATGCTGCCTGACACCGATATGCTCGTAAACTGTGTACGGTGGCCAAAAAACGCGCGCGAACCGATGGTAAGCCGCAAGATGGTCGCTTCCATGCGGCGCGGCTCTGTGATCGTCGATATCAGCAACGACTATGGCTGTATTGAGACCTTCCATGAAACAACCCATGAAAATCCGATTTACACAGAAGAAGGCGTCATTCACTACTGCGTCAACAATATCCCCAGTGCAATCGCCGGCTCGACGTCAGTCGCTTATGCCGCAGCGGTTCTGCCGCATTTCAAAGCCATCATGAACAAAGGCCTAGAAACAGCCCTTGCAGAAAACGGTTTTCTCCGCAGAAGCCTGACTGCATACAAGGGTTATCTCACCCATGAAGAAACCAGCGGCATCCAAAACCGCCCATGGGTACAGCCGGAAGTGATCCTGAATATCCAGGACAGACAGCTCGACCCAGCGCCAAAAACGACAGTGACCCGCTCGGAAAACTATTATGAAGAATTCATGAAATAGAAGTTTAAGGCTAACCACGACATCCGTATTGGGTACGCTATTTGTGACAAACAATATTTAGAACAGAAAACTCTGTATCAATCAGATAAATGATCCTATTGATACAGAGTTTTGCACATTCCTTCCCCTTACACAAAAAGACCCCGGCATAATAGCCAAGGTCTTTTTGCTGTCGTTAAGTTTTATTTCTGCTCTTTGACGGTTGTTTCTAAGGTAATCCCAAGCTCTGCTGCATAATCAAAATATGTATCAACCTGCTCGTAGCTTAACATATCGGAAGAAATCAATCCCTTCTGATCCAGTTTATCGTTGATAAACAGCTTGGAGAATAAGTAACCGCCCTGTCCTGTCAGGTACATTTCTGCCGTGATTCCCGCTTTTTCAAAGGATTCCACCAGTCCCGGTGCGGATACATGCGTCTCTGCCAGCACGTCTTTGCCACCCTTCTTGCCGTACGCTTCGATCACCATGCAGCCGGAATCACAGACAAGACCTTCGTCGATGATTTCCTTGATTTCATCCTTGTATTTCGGTGCAGGCGGAAGGAAGCTAAGCGCATAATCAAACGGTACGATCTTTGTTCCGTTAAAATCGTATTCTTCATGGCTGAGCATTCCTGCCTGGTACAGCGGTCCAGCAAAATCCATGCCCGCTCCAGCATATTTGAAATATGCGTTTTTGCAGCCCTTGAAATATTTATCAGCATTGAATCCGTAATGCAGCGGTTCGTCGTGACAGTGCTCACGGAAGGTAATCGGCTCATCCATGTATTCATACTGCCTCTGAATCGGACGGCCAAACGCAGGCGTATTGACCATTTTTCCATCCTCATAAGCCAGCGCCATCTGGCTCATGTCCGTCAGCGCCGTGATCGGAGACCACCAGAACGGCAGGAATCTCTTGGCGATAGCGCCTTCCCACACGAAATTATAGATCGTGTCACAGCTATCCAGATACTGCATCGTTTTTCTCGTAGCCGCACAGATTAGTCCCGGCGCAGAACCCGTTCCCACCAGCGCCAATCTGTCGATGGCTTCAAACTGTGGTCCGTAAATTTCATACTGCGCTTTCACGCTGTAATACCATTCCGTCGTATACTTATCCTCAAAGGCAGGAGGATTCTTGTCCGTTTTCGCCTTTTCACTTTCGTACCACACGTTATAAAGCTCGGTCGATGCCGCATAATCCTGGTAATTTGCTTTTACCTCTAATGCCGCTTCCAGCACATTCTGCGTGCATTCCAGCGGCAGTCCGTTTAAAATCAGATCAACGCCCTGTGCCGCCGCTACGATGCTCGCTTTATCATGCGCATCCACCTGTACGCCTCTTCCCTTTGTGATGGATTTTACAATATTGTCAACTGCTTTCATGTCATAATCCGCACATATGATTTCCCCTACATTCGGTTCTTTATCCAGCCGCTTTGCTGCTGCGCTTCCCTGTGCGCCAACGCCTAAAACTAAAATCTTTTTCATTATTTCACCTCAATTCTTTCTGACTCTATTCTATCGGATTTGACGCTTACATCTAGATTTTTATTGCCAAAGAACACTACAGAATCAACGAAAAAATTAAATATTCTTTCTGTGTCGCAAGTTCTATAGTGTTTTTTCGCAAGAAATATCGGAAACACTGCTTTTTAGAAGAATAACTTTACTTTTTCAATCATTGTATGTTATGCTATGCCAAAAGAAGCCGCATCACAAATCGGAGGTTCGTTTTATGTTATTAGAACATATCAATCATTATAATAACCTGCATTTTGCCATCGGTTTTACAAACGTGGCACAGGAAGCGCCGCACTACCATAAGGAAATGGAACTCGTTCTGGTTCTGCGAGGTTATGCGAGATGCAAGGTGCATCATCAGGATTTTTATATTGAAGCAGGCGATATGTTTACAGTTGATACCAAAGATCTTCATTATATATACGAATCCTCCGAGGATGTGATCATGCTGCAATTTCATGTAGACGTCGCCTATTTCTCCGATACTTATCCCAATATCGACGTCATGTTTTTCGTGTGCGAGGATATCGAAAAGGAAGCGCCCCAGCGGCATCAGAGACTGCACAACAAAATTTCTTTTCTCGCGCATCACATCGCAGAGATGATGATGTTATGCCAAAAAGGGAACAATGATAAACTGCTTGCACAAAAACTGCGGGAATTTCTCTTTATCATGGTCGATAAATTCCAAGCGTTCTTTATCGAAAACAACGAAGTCCATCACGGAAAAGAAGACATCAACCCGCTGGATCTGGAACGCCTCTATCGTATCATGCACTATATGTACACGAATTACGAAAAAAAGATCACCTTAGAAGACATCGTCGAGATGGAACATCTGAGCATGCATTATATTTCGCACTTTATCAAAAAAACATCAGGGCTCAGCTTCCAGAACCTGCTCAATTACATCAGGGTAGAGCAGGCGGAAAAGCTGCTGAACGAAAATAAGCTGACGCTCACGCAGATCAGTGAATTTTGCGGTTTTTCCTCCCTTACCTATTTTAATAAGTGCTTCGCGACATGGCACCACGTGACGCCTGCGCAGTACCGAAAGCAAAAACGACCGCAGCAGCGCACTTTCCATGACCCGATCGATTACAGCGAAGCGTTAATGCTGCTGCAATCCTACCTGAATACGGATCTGCCTGATGCGGCAAAGATTGAACCGGGATATGCTGCCAACCATATCCTGATCCCGATACAATCCCACTATCAGAGGACAAAATCATTCCATAAGGCATTCCCGCTTCATATCTTAATTAAAACGCCGCAAGAGCTGATGAAGGCCGTATATTATAGAAACGAACTGCGTCTTTTATCCCCCGATACCATTACCATCGCAAAGTCAGCGCTTTCCGATGAAAATGACACGAACCAGATTCTTTACGGGTTAAAACGATCTGGCATCGATACGCTCGTCAAAGAAAACAGCGACATCAGCTCCGTTCGAAAAGCATCAATCAAGACCGTCGCCGAAGCGTTTGCCCACGTGCTGGCAAAACCAGACATGAAAATCAGGCTCTTTGGAAAAAGCTGTGCGCTTTTCACCCAAAACGGGCTGCCAACACCGTTTTATTCCTTGTACGCGGCTTTTAACGGACTGGAAGGCATGATCGCAGAACAGCAGCGGCAATACCTGCTGATATCCGGCGAGGATTGGACTTCACTGATCATGTATCAGGCAGATAGTGAAATCGACCTGAATTTTCATTTACAGTTCAATCCTTCAAACTGTCCTTCCTGCATCATAAAAAAAACCTTTGGCGCAAACCAAAACATAGACGCGGCAACAAAGCTTTTAGGCTTTCCGCAGCAATTTGACCATAACATCAGAAGGCATCTTGTCCATTTTGCATCAGGTACGACTGAACTGATCCCTTCATCCGACTTCACGAATTTCAGGATGAACCTTGCAGTAGAGCCGAATACCCTGGTCATTTTAGAGCTTCAACAAAATGCGTAATACAGCCACAGCGCATATTTTCCCAGCGCTTTGCAAACACTAAGCCCATAGAGAACAAAAACA
>CAJUEB010000149.1 GCA_910585135.1 uncultured Eubacteriales bacterium | reverse complement strand
AAGCGGTCAAGCAGTGCAAACGGGGCATCGTCCCAGAGGTGGCAGCGCCGATGCAGATCGCGGATGTTATAAAAGCCTTCGATGGGTTTGATTTAGTGCTTTTTCCCTATGAAAATGAAACGGGCGTGACGATCAAAGATGTGTTGCGGCGGGAATTGGCTCACCTCGAAACGCAGGCAAGGCGCAGCGGAGAAGGACGCGTTGCCGCAGAAGAGAATACCGAACAGGCAGCCGTAGAAGGATCTGCCGGGCAGCCCGCCAGACTGCCTGGCCGCATTGCTGTTATTATCGGGCCGGAAGGCGGATTTTCCGCAGAAGAGGCGAAGGCGATCATCGATGCAGGCGGCAGATCCGTTTCCCTTGGCCGTACGACGCTTCGCACGGAAACGGCAGGTCTTGCCGCCATCGCCATGATCATGTATGAATTGGAGCTATAGCGGGTGGCTCCGTTCAGATGGTGCTTTATTTGCGAAGGACCGTGCAATGCGAAGATCGACAAAGCTGCCTTTATCATTTCGTGATGGAAAACATCTGATTGAGCAGAGCCATTCCTTGCGGAAACCGATCCATTACGTTCCATATTCCGATGCCTGCCAGGTTAAATTCCGGAATCAGATTTAACTTAGCACGCCAGCTGGCAGCGTTTTCGAACCAGACCTCATGCGCATTTCCCTGTGAGTCCGTGTAGGTATAATAGGGTGACTGTGCAGGCTCGTCAAAGCGGATTACAGCGCCATAACGTACGGCTCTTGCTTCGGCTTCGGGGTTTGATAGCCTTTCGGCTTTGGATTCCCCTTGTACGAAAGGAAGCGTCCAGTCATAGCCGTAGTTGGCCATTCCCATCCAGATTTTTTCCGGCGGTATCTGCGTCAGCCCGTATTCAATCACGCGGCGAACTTGATTATATGGTGCAACGGCCATAGGCGGGCCAAACATATATCCCCATTCGTAGGTCATTAAAAGCACGTAATTTGCCGCTTCTCCCATTCCTTTGTAATCATGGCCTTCATAGAGAAGGCCTTTTTGTTCTGTCGAGGTTTTCGGCGCAAGCGTTACCGTGACGAGATAACCCAGGTTGTTCAGTATTTCCCTGGATCTTCGTACAAGCGCCGTGTATTTGTCCCGCTCTTGGGGCAGCAGGTATTCGAAATCAAAGTCCACTCCTGCGAACCCTTTGCTGCGCAGAACCGTTAATATGTTTTCAATAATGCGGTCTGTTCCGACGGCATTGTTGAGAAGCTCTGATATTAAATTGCTGTTGAAGTTGCCATCATCATCAAAGGGCGTCAGTACCATGAGCGCCTGTCCGCCGGACTGCTGTACTGTGCTCAGTACTGCATCATCGTTTAAATTGATGATATCTCCATTGGGCGTAAAGCCGTAGCTGAAGGAAGCGGTATAGGTGAGGGAAGGCAGCCACTCACGCAGGATATCCTGTGAAATAAATGGATACGCATAACCATTGACCAGAATTGTCGGCAAAAAATCACCCCCCTGCATATTATATGCGAGAGGGGAGGTAGACTGTGATTCTCGTGCCGATTTCTTCCCGGGAAATGACATCGAAATATCCGCCGTGCCTGTCGATGATCCATTTTGCAATGGAAAGTCCCAGGCCTGTGCCGCCGCCATCCTTGGTTCTGGCCGGATCGGAACGGTAAAATCGTTCAAAGATATGGGACACGTCGCTTGCAGTCATGCCGATTCCTTCGTCCTGTATGAGAAAGGCTGAAAAGCTGACAGGACTGCCATCAGCGCTGTTTTTCGTTTCCCGTTTGGTTTTTAGCGTTATGACGGAGCCTGCTTTGGCATATTTGGCAGCATTGTCGATGAGGATTCTGGCGGTCTGCTTCAGCATGGCGGTATCACCCGTGACGATGACGGGTTCATCGCAGGGAAGGTATCGGTAGGTGTGCGTTTGATCGATCATGACGGATTCTTCGCAGACCTCTTGCATCATATCGTTTAAGGAGAAGGTTTCCATGTTTAGCTTGGTTTTCCCGCTGTCGCCCCTTGCCAGGAACAGGAGCTGCTCCACCAGTCTTTTCATGTGTTCCGTTTCGCTCTTGATGGCTTCGATGGACTCGTCCAGTATCTTTTCATCATCCTTTCCCCACCGATCCAGCATATTTACATAGCCTTGCAGGACAGAAATAGGCGTCCGCAGCTCGTGGGATGCATCAGATACGAAGCGGGATTGCAGCCTGTAACTTTCCCGCATCCGCTCCAAAAGCCCGTTGATGGCTTTTTCGAGCTGTTCCGTTTCGGCGTTGTTGGTATGAAGACGTACGGTCGCAGTAGGGCTTATGGCATTGATAGCCTGCTCCAGCTCTTCCAGCGTCTGCTGGTCAAAGCTTGCAGTGTTTGCAAGCATTTCCGCTTTTAAGGCAAGCTCGTCCAGCGGCCGCAGGCGTTGCCGGATCTTTTTCGCTCCGGTGAGAAACGTCCACGCCAGGATCAAAAGCTCTACGGTGATGATGATAGAAAGGCATGAAAATGTGCTGGTTAAAAAGCCCCCGGCATAAGTGTATTGTTCCTCGCCTTTTTGATTTTCGCATACGTAGACGGTTTCATTAAGCAGGGATTTGACAGGGGCGATGGGCAGGAAGAGCTTTTCGTTGTTCTCTGCTGCCGTTTCAAATTCCTTCTGGGCTTCGGCATAACGGTCAGAAACCGCAGAACCACCAGTGCTATCATCTGCCATTTTCCGCTCCAGGCGGCTGATGCTGCTGAAATAGCGCGCATCGGAAAAATCGGGATCTCGGTTTATGGCGCTTTCTACGGAGTAGCACCAAAATACGGCAGGCAAGACGGCGATCAGCAAGTCGATGAGGATAAAGGCTGACAGCAGTTCCAGCACGGTATTGTTGTTGATTTTTCTTGCAATGGATTTGGTTCGTTTATTGGTATTCATTTTATGATGTATCCCACTCCTCGTACGGTTTCGATTATTTTTTCCGGTGATACGGCATCGAGCTTGTTGCGCAGATAGTAGATATATACATCCACTACGTTGGTTTCACCCATATAGTCGTAGCCCCACACCTTTTCCAGCAGCGTATCCCTGGATAAAACGATGGATTTATTTTCTAATAGGATCTCCAGCAGAAGAAATTCCCGGTTGGTCAGTTCGATGGGATTACCGTCGAAGGTTACGCTGTGTGCGTTTTTATCGAGAACCAGTTTTCCCGCATCAAGGGTGGCGGATTCCTTGGTCATGTTTTTTTTCCGTTTCAAAGCAACGCGGATGCGGGCAAGCAGCTCTTCTATGGCGAAGGGTTTTGTGATGTAATCATCAGCGCCCATATCAAGACCGGAGACTTTGTCGGTCACAGCGTCCCTTGCCGTCAGCATGATGATCGGGATTTCCGATGTTTTCCTGATGCGGCGCAATACCTCCAGTCCGTTTAGCTCCGGCAGCATGATGTCTAAAAGCAAAAGGTCGAAATGGCCTTTTTCAGCCATTTCGAGACCCTCTCTGCCATTGTAGGACTTTTCTATTTCATACCCCTCGTGTGTTAGTTCCAATTCGATGAATCTTGCGATTTTCTCTTCATCTTCGATGATTAAAATCTTTTCCGGCATAGTTTCCTCGTTTCGTGATTGTTTATTGTTCTTTTTGGCTGGCGTGTTGCTGGCTATTGTGATCCTGGCCGCTGGGTTCTTGTTCAGCATGATCTTGGCTGGCGTTTTCGTGATCGCCGTGTCCGCTATCAGTGTGCTGGTAATCGGCATGGTTTCGGCTGGCATGTTCCTTGTGTGCTTGCTCTTTCATTTCTTCTTTCAGTGTTTCAGCGGCATGGGAGGCTTTGCTCATCGCGTTGTTGATATCATCCCTGCCAAGCTCCGGACCTGCAAAGCTGTAATTGAATCCGCAGAAGAGACCGATTCCCATTAGAATCAGGAGAATCCAGAAGAATCCGATCATGAGGATGACCAGTAGCAGAACTGGGATGTCCAATACCACTTTTCCATATCGTTTGACGATAAATTTGTTGTCGATGCTTTTTTTGAGGATGAAGCGGATGCCTTCGTATATCGTCCGCCCGAATCCCTTGTCCTTTTTTTGATTCTGCTTCTGATAGCTTTGATAGCTTTCGGCAATTTGCTGCGGGCTTTTCGGTTCGTCGTCGGCAGAAGATCCTTGTGTGGAAAACCGGGCGGCTGCATTTTTCGTCTTGCCCTCGGCTTCCAGTTTTAATACGGCTTCCAACAGATCCCAATCGCATTCGTCCAAAACGGTCTTTGCTTCTTCATAAGTGATATCTGCTTTTGTTCTTAATTTTTCCACTTTTTCAATCTTTTCCATGTTTCGTGCCTCCATAATGTTTTTTGATTATGGCTGTATGATACAATATCAATCTTAAATAACAATTTAAGAAAAATTAGAATTTCATTAGAAAATGCTTGGAGTTTATTATAGCACAGTTCAAAGTGCTTGCAAACACTGGGTTTTCAATAATTGCAGAGATATGTAAAATTATTACAAACATCATAATTTGATGTAAATTACCGTGATTTATTACAAGATTGGCGTAAAATTTATAACGGGGAAGTTGGTATGCCGCTGGTTTTATTAAAAACAATAACCGTAAAACAACAGGCTTTCAAGCGGAAAGCGGATTTATGCAGGATACAGCGGAGCTGATTGGCACAAGATGCTTCATTACAAAGCGGGCGCTTCTTCTGCAAAGGGATATTTTCGTTCATACTCTCCCGTATCTTCGTTTCGTATGACGCAGCAGCGGTGGGTTGAGAGGAGGCGGGTGATATCGTAAAGATTGATCCAGATTTGTGTCGGGCTGTCCTTTGCCTTTTCATCGAAGACGAGCTGAAGCCCGAAGTGGAGGTGGGGCGTATCGATATTATTGGTGTTTTCCTTGATGCTGTAGCCGGTTTGTCCTGTATATCCAATCACATCACCAGCGGTAACCGTTGCGCCAATATAGAGATTTTCGGCGTAAGGTCTGTCTTTTTGAAGATGCGCGTAATAGTAATACCGCAGATTGTCATGGCTTCGGATGCCGATGCGCCAGCCGCCGTATTGGTTCCATCCGAGTGCTTCTACCGTGCCGCTTTCCACGGCAATGACAGGCGTCCCTACCGAGGTCATCATGTCATGCCCAAGATGCCGCCTGCTGTAGCCATAGCTTCTGTTTGTCCCGAAATCATCGAAATTCGCATAATAAAAGCCCTCGGCAATCGGGGAAAATGCTTTCAATCCGTAGACCTTTTTCCATGATGCCGCACCTGTGTCCCCATTTGTTATTTTTAGTTGGTATTCCCCTAAAAATCCATTGAGTACAGCACCGTAGGCCTTGCTATAGTAATCGAAGTATTTCATATCTTTGGTCAGTGCGGTAATGGGTTTTCCTTTTTT
>CAJUEB010000148.1 GCA_910585135.1 uncultured Eubacteriales bacterium | reverse complement strand
AGGCGGAAAAGGAGAAAATGAGGGGCAATCTGCTCCGGGAAATGCAGGAAAAGTTTGCCGATGCCGGATACAAAAATTATTTTGTGGGAACGGTCGAGGCAGAGCCTGCGCTGGAAGACGTTATGGCTGAGGTAAAAAAAGGTGACTACGAGAGAGTCGTGCTTCTTCCGCTCATGGTAGTAGCGGGTGACCATGCGACCAATGACATGGCGGGCGATGAAGAAGATTCGTGGAAAACTGCATTTCAGAAAGAAGGTTACGAAGTCGTTCCCGTGCTGAAAGGGTTGGGGCAAATTTACCCGATCCAGCAGATTTACGTACAGCACGTCCAGAACGCTATCGATGGGCAGTAACCCGTATAAAATTGTATCCATAAATTCAGGAGAAATCAATGAGAAAGCTAATTGTGCATAGCCTTATATTTTTGCTGATGGCTGGCGGCATATTGGGAATCCCGGCTATTTGCTTTGGCGGGGAACGGGCTGCTTTTGACGGCGCGTCTGCGGCTGGCTGGGATGCAGGGACTTTTGGTCATGGAAAATCCGCAGCGCTGACCGCCGTAGCTCCAACGCAAGGTACAGATACTACAGCAGATCAGGTTGCCTCGGAGGATGAAATGGCGGCGGCGCAGCAGATCGGTGAAGAAGGCATGATCGCTGTTTCCGGCAAGGATGTCAAGGACGGAACGTATGATATTACGGTGGATTCCAGTTCACCCATGTTCAAGATCACGAAAGCCAGGCTTACCGTCGAGAATGGCAAAATGTCAGCTGTGATGACGATGAGCGGCAAAGGATACCTGATGGTTTTCATGGGGACGGGCGAGGAAGCGGTAGCCGCTGGAAAAGCGCAGTATATTCCCTTTGCAGAAGATAAAAACGGGGCGCATACCTTTACCGTTCCGGTGGCTGCGTTGAATCAGGCGATTCCCCTGACCAGCTTCAGCAAGGCGAAGGAAAAATGGTATGACCGCCAGCTCGTGTTCCGGGCGGATTCCCTGCCAGAGGATGCAGTGCTGGCAGACTTGGAGGCGGGCAAATTAAGTTATGAGGACGGCGCATATACCGTAGCGGTCGAACTGGCGGGCGGTACGGGAAGAGCGTCGGTTACTTCGCCCGCGCCGCTTACCATTACGGATGGAGAAGCGGTAGCGCGGATTGAATGGAGCAGTGCGAACTATGATTACATGATTGTCAGTGGCAGGAAGTACTTTCCCATCGCAGGCGAGGAAAATTCGGTTTTTGAAATTCCCGTTTATGTGTTCGATCAACCAGTGCCGGTGATTGCCGATACGACAGCGATGAGCCAGCCCCATGAAATCGAGTATACCCTCACCTTCTGTGCTGATACGATCGAAAAGGAGAGAAATGGCTTGCCGTTTATCATTGCTGCGGTCATTCTTGTGGCAGGGCTTGCGCTTGTCCTCGTTATCGTTGTCGTCGTGCGAAAAAAGAGAAATAGACATGAAAAAAGTATGTAATCAATCCGCCCGCAAGTCTGCTTGCAAACCCGCGCGCTGCGGTTTTGTGTTTGCGTTTGCTTTGGTACTGGCAGCCGCCGTGCTTTTCACAGGATGCGGCAGCGCAGGAAGCGATACGGGCGGCAGCGCAGGCGCCGCCGCCGGAAACAGCGCGGACATTACAGAAACTGCCGATTTTGCAAACGATCCGCCCAAAATCAGCGGACTTACTTATGAAAGCTCCATGAAGCCCTCCTATGCGGAAGGCTTCGATATCCATTATTATAGCGACGGATATGCGGTGATCGATGTACGCCAAGGCCAGCAATATTTGCTTGTGCCGGAGGGAGAGGCGATCCCGAAAGAGCTTCCCAAGGACATGACTGTCTTACAAAAACCGGTTCAAAACATCTATCTGGCGGCGTCCTCGGCAATGGCGCTTTTTCATGCCATCGATGCACTGGATCAGATACGGTTTTCGGGAACTGATCAAAATGGCTGGCATATCGAGGCTGCCGCAGATGCGATGAAAGACGGCCGCATCGCCTTTGCGGGTAAATACAGCGCGCCTGATTATGAAGCCCTCACCATCGGAAATTGTGGCCTTGCCATCGAATCCACCATGATCATGCATTCCCCCGAGGTCAAGGAAAAGATCGAAGAACTGGGAATCCCGGTTTTTATCGATCATTCCAGCTACGAATCCCATCCGCTGGGGCGAACCGAGTGGATCAGGCTGTATGGCGTGATGGTGGATAAAGAGGCAGAAGCGGATGCGTTCTTTGCGCAGCAGGAGCAGATTCTCGCCGATTTGGAGGGACTCGAAAATACCGGGAAAACCGTAGCCTTTTTCTTTATCAATGCTGCGGGTCAAGTGTGTGTGCGGACGAGCAGTGACTATATTCCCAGGATGATAGAACTGGCAGGCGGGCAATATGTATTCGATGATTTGGAGAATACCGAAAGCAAAATGGCGTCCATGAAAATTTCCATGGAGCAGTTCTATGAGAAGGCAGCGGATGCCGACTACCTGATTTACAATGCGGCGATCGAAAACCCGCTGCGGAGCATCGAGGAATTGGAGGAAAAAAGCAGCTTGTTCCGGGAATTTAAGGCCGTTAAAAAAGGAAACGTGTGGACGACGGACAAATATATGTACCAGGCATCCGACCTTACGGGGGAGATGATCCGCGATATCCATATCATGTTGACGGGCGGGAGCAGCGATGAGATGACATTTCTGACGAAAGTGGAGTAAAGGCGTTTGCGCGCGTATGGGAAAGGCGGCAGCGATGGAAAAAAGCATGGAAAAGAGCAGTACAAATGAATTTCGCTATGAGAATTTCAAGCGACGCTTGCGGTATGCGCTCGTGTTTATCATGCTTGCGCTTGCATTTTGCGTGATTACGGTGGTCAACATCAACACGGGTAATGTGCAGATCAGTCTGCCGCAGATCCTGCGAATTCTATTCTTTCAGGAAGGCGAGGCGAGCGAGGTCAATATTATCTGGAAGATCCGCATGCCCCGCATCCTGATGGCGGCCATATTGGGCGGCGGGCTGTCTTTGGCGGGGTTTTTGCTGCAAGCATTCTTCGAAAACCCCATCGCAGGTCCGTATGTGCTGGGCATATCGTCGGGAGCGAAGATGATGGTCTCCTTGACGCTGTTGTGTTTTCTCGGCCGTTTTGCTTTCGTGTCCTCATACGTTTTGATCGGCGCCGCCTTCGCTGGTGCGCTCCTATCGACGGGCTTCATATTGCTGGTGTCCCGCCGGGTGCGGCACATGGCTTCGCTTTTGGTGGCGGGCATCATGATCGGGTATATCTGCTCGGCGGTTACGGAGTTCATTATTACCTTTGCCGAGGATTCGGAAATCGCGAATCTGCACGGGTGGTCGCAGGGCAGCTTTTCCGGGATGGATTGGAATAATGTTTTCGTTGCCGCCATCGTGGTAGGCGCGGCGTCGTTCGTTACTTTTTTGATGTCAAAACCCATCGGGGCGTTCCAATTGGGCGCGGCCTATGCCCAGAGCATGGGCGTCAACATTAAGGCGTTCAAGGTGGTGCTGATTCTCGTATCAAGCATTTTATCCGCTTGCGTTACGGCTTTCGCAGGTCCGATTTCCTTCGTGGGAATTGCCGTTCCGTTTTTGGCGAGGCAGAGCTTGAATACGTCGAAGCCCATCATTGTAATCCCGGCTGTATTCCTGGGAGGTGCAGTGTTTTGTATGATGTGTGATTTGATCGCCAGAATGGCATTCGCGCCGATGGAACTGAATATCAGCACGGTAACGGCAATCTTTGGCGCGCCGGTGGTTATTTTTATGATGGTACGCAAAAGGAGGACCGGATAATATGACGGGGAAGCAGATCCAGCTCGACCATTTGTCCGTAGGCTATGATGGAAAAGCTCTCATCCGCGACATTTGCATCAATATCAAAAAAGGCGAAATCGTAACTCTGATCGGACCGAACGGCGCGGGAAAGTCTACGATTTTAAAAAGCATTACCAGGCAGCTTTCCCTGCTCGGCGGTGCGGTTTATTTCGATCAAAAAGATATGAAATTGTTTTCGCCCCGGAAACTGGCGCAGGAGCTGGCCGTGGTGCTCACTGAGCGGATGAAGCCGGAGCTGATGACGTGTTACGACGTTGTCGCGATGGGACGATACCCTTATACGGGAAGCTTCGGCATATTGACGCGGGAGGATGAAGACAAGGTGTTTGCGGCGATGAAAGCCGTTCATGCGCAGGAAATCGGCATGTGTGATTTTACATCGATCAGCGATGGACAGAGACAGCGGATTCTCTTAGCCAGGGCGATCTGTCAAGAGCCGGAAGTGATGATCTTAGACGAGCCGACCTCCTTCCTCGACGTGAAGCACAAGCTGGAGCTGCTTTCCATCCTGCGGAATATGGCGAAGGAGGGCGGGATCACCGTCGTTATGTCGCTTCATGAGATCGATTTGGCAGAAAAGATATCCGATAAAATCATTTGCGTGAAGGGCGAGACGATTTTTCGATATGGAACGCCGACGGAAATCTTTGAGGAAAGCCTGATCCGGGATTTGTATGAAATCGATAACGGGTTTTTTGATCCCATGTTCGGCAGTGTGGAATTGCCTGGCGCTGCGGGCGAGCCGGAGGTCTTTGTGCTTTCTGCCTGCGGTACGGGAATTCCCGTCTATCGATCCTTGCAAAAGCGCGGTGTTCCGTTTGCCGCCGGGGTACTGTACACCAATGATATCGATTATCGGCTGGCGCGGCTTTTGGCAGTGCAGGTGGTGACGGAAGAGCCGTTTGCGGATATCAGCGATGCGGCCTATGAAAAGGCGGCTCAGCTCGTCCAAAGCTGCGAGGCGGTCGTCGATGCGGGCGTCAGGCTGGGTGCTTGCAATCAGCGCATACAAGGGCTTTTCCGGGAGGCTCGCGGTATGGGAAAGCTGCGCCGGCCAGAGGAATTTATCAAATCGGTCTAATCATAAAAGGAGGCCTTCGATGGCGTTTGAGCATTATATCAGGGCAGGAAGCAGGAAACTGCGCTGCGGCTATACGACAGGGACGTGCGCGGCATTGGCTGCTTCGGGCGCGGCTTCCTATCTTTTGAGCGGGCAAAAACCGCAGGAGGTATCGCTGGTGACGGAAAAGGCGCTCCTGGTGCGGATTCCCGTTTGCGGATGCGGGCGTTGCCAAGATGATGAAAAGGCTGTCTGGTGTTCTGTCGTGAAGGATGCAGGAGACGATGCGGATGTAACGGATGGCATCGAAGTCTGCGCGACGCTTTCCCTGTGCGGGCGGGCAGGCATTCACATCGATGGCGGCAGTGGCGTTGGCAGGGTGACAAAGCCAGGTCTTGACCAGCCGGTCGGAAACGCGGCGATCAACAGCGTACCGCGGCGGATGATCACGGATTCCATACGGGCTGTTTGCAGGGAATATGGATATACGGGCGGAATCAGGGCGGTGATATCGATCCCGGCGGGAGAGA
>CAJUEB010000147.1 GCA_910585135.1 uncultured Eubacteriales bacterium | reverse complement strand
CCACACCAACCCCTGCCAAAAAGCAACGGCCCAAAAATCTTTGCAACTGCATAATGAATTGTTGCAGCTTCAAACACACCCGTGAAAAGATAGTACCAAAAGCCCTCGATCTGCATATTTTCACCGCAAATAACCCCCAAATAAACAAATATATAAAGTCCGATTAAAAGCTGCGCAACCCTGCGGGCGTATTTATATTTTTTGATATAAAGGAACATCCCTAAAGAAAGCGATATTCCGATATAGCTAAAGTTAAATAAATAAAATAGATTGTTCTGTGCCAGCCATAATGTCACTGCAACAGTTTCAAATATTGCTAACATCATGAGCGGCAAAAAATATTTTTTCATCCAGCTTCTCCAATCCATTACACCCTCTCAAATGCTACGACGCCGCATGCATAAGGATGGTCGTAATATAATACATCATGATTCGAGTGTTTGAAACGCTCCCAAACAGCAAACAAGGGAAAGCAAAACGCTTTCCCTTGCATTCGCTCCTGTCACCGTTAAGGTACAGAAACAAATAGACTTTCGTCTAGTTCCTCTTTTCGTTAATCGCCGCCTGCGCTGCCGCGAGCCTTGCAATTGGCACTCTGAACGGCGAGCAGGATACATACTGTAAGCCGATGGCATTACAGAAGGCGATGGATTTCGGATCGCCGCCGTGTTCGCCGCAGATACCGAGCTTGATATTCGGCCTGGTCTGCTTGCCGAGTTCTACCGCCATCTTAACCAGTTTGCCTACGCCCGTCTGGTCGATGCTCTGGAACGGATCATCTTCAAAGATGTTCTTATCCCTGTACTCCTTGATGATGTTTCCAGTGTCGTCCCTGGAGAACCCGAATGTCATCTGCGTCAGGTCGTTCGTACCGAAGGAGAAGAATTCAGCTTCCTGTGCGATTTCATCTGCCGTGAGCGCAGCCCTTGGGATTTCGATCATCGTACCGATGAGATAATCGAAGGAAACGCCTTCTCGCTCCATAACGGACTTAACCGTCTTAACGACCGTAGCCTTTACGTCTGCCAGCTCTTTGATCATGCCTACAAGTGGGATCATGATTTCAGGAATGATATCAAGCCCCTTCTCTTTTCTCACTTCGATTGCGGCCATGATGATCGCCTCTGCCTGCATCTCTGCGATTTCAGGATACGTTACCGCAAGACGGCAGCCCCTGTGTCCCAGCATCGGGTTAAACTCGTGAAGCTCTTCCGCCTTCTTGGCGAGCTTTTCATAAGGTACATTGATCTGGTCAGCCAGCTCGTGAAGCTCTTCATCCGTATGCGGAATAAATTCATGGAGAGGTGGATCGAGCAGCCTGATCGTTACCGGCCTGTCGCCCATCGCTTCATAAATACCCTTAAAGTCGCCCTTCTGATACGGCAGGAGAGATTTGAGTGCTTTTCTTCGTTCTGCTTCCGTGTCAGCCATGATCATTCTTCTGATCGCAGGAATTCTCTCTTCCTCAAAGAACATATGCTCCGTCCTGCAAAGCCCGATGCCCTCTGCGCCGAATTCCACTGCCTGTTTTGCATCTCTCGGATTGTCGGCATTCGTCCTTACCTTGAGCGTCCTGATTTCATCTGCCCACGACATGATCTTGCCGAAATCGCCCGACAATTCAGGCGGCACCGTCTTTACCTGCCCTTTCAGCACTTCTCCGGCGCTGCCGTCCAGCGAAATGTAATCGCCTTCCTTGAATACATACGATCCGATCGTCAATTTCTTGCCTTCTTCATCCACTTTGATTTCAGAGCAGCCCGATACGCAGCACTTGCCCATGCCTCTTGCTACTACTGCCGCATGGGAAGTCATGCCGCCTCTTGCCGTCAGGATACCTTCGGCGGCTACCATGCCCGCCAAATCCTCTGGTGACGTTTCCAGTCTTACCAGAATGACCTTATCGCCACCCTCTGCCGCTGCTTCTGCGTCGGCAGCATTGAAGTAAATCTTACCCGTTGCAGCGCCCGGTGATGCCGGAAGTCCCTTGGTCAGCTTTTCCGCTTTCGCCAGCTCGTCTGCGTCAAACATCGGATGAAGGAGCTGGTCGATCTGTGCCGGTTCGATTCGCATTACGGCAGTCTCTTTATCGATCAAGCCCTCGGCTTCCATATCAACTGCGATCTTCACAGCCGCCGGAGCAGTCCGCTTCCCGTTTCTGGTTTGCAGCATATACAGCTTTTCCCGCTCTACGGTAAATTCCATATCCTGCATATCTTTATAGTGGTTTTCAAGGAGTTCCGCAATCCTTACAAATTCTTTATAGACTTCAGGGAAGGTTTCCGCCATTTCGGAAATCGGCTGCGGCGTCCTGATGCCGGCAACCACGTCCTCGCCCTGCGCATTGACTAAAAATTCCCCGAACAAAGCTTTCTCGCCGTTGGCTGCATTTCGCGTAAACGCTACGCCTGTGCCGGACGTATTTCCCATGTTTCCGAATACCATGGACTGTACGTTTACAGCCGTACCGATGCTGTCAGGAATTTCATTGAGCTTTCGATACAAAATTGCTCTGTCGTTATTCCAGGAACGGAAAACAGCCATAACCGCTTCCATAAGCTGATCCTTCGGCTCTTGCGGGAAGTCCCTTCCCATTTCCTTCTTAACCAGAGCCTTATAATCTACGATAATTGCCTTCAAGTCATCGGTATCCAGGTCAACATCGGACTCCACGCCCTTTTCTTCTTTCTTGCCGTCGAAGATCGCATCGAACTTGCTCTTGGAAATTTCCATTACAACATCACCGAACATCTGGATGAATCTCCTGTAACTGTCATAGGCAAAACGAGGATTTTCAGTAAGCCTTGCCATGCCTTCAACCGTTTCATCATTCAGCCCTAAGTTCAGGATCGTATCCATCATGCCAGGCATTGAGATCTTAGCGCCCGAACGAACGGAAACGAGCAGTGGGTTTTCTACGCTGCCGAACTTCTTTCCCGTCACATGTTCCAGTTCTTCCAGCTTTTCGAAGATAGATGCTACGATATCGTCGCCGATCGTCTTGTCCTCCTCGTAATATCTGTTGCAAGCTTCCGTTGTCACGGTAAATCCAAACGGTACGGGCAGGCCAATCTTCGTCATCTCCGCCAGGTTGGCGCCTTTTCCACCCAAAAGGTCTCTCATATCCTTTGAGCCTTCGTTAAATGAATAAACAAACTTTTTCATTTTTCTCTCCTCGATAATTAAACTCGATAATTAAAATACTAACCTTTGTTCTATATATTCTCTAACCTGACTGACAGGTATTCGAATCTGATCCATGGTATCCCTATCCCTGATCGTTACGCAGCCGTCTGCTTCCGTTTCAAAATCGACGCAAATGGAAAACGGCGTGCCGATTTCATCCTCTCTTCTGTAACGCTTGCCGATCGAACCCGTCACATCGTAGTCAACGGAGAAATGCTTGCAAAGCTCTTCATAAATAGGCTCTGCTACAGGTGCGAGCTTTTTCGCCAGCGGAAGCACCGCAGCCTTAAACGGCGCTAATGCCGGATGAAGCCGCAAAACCGTCCGTACATCCTCCTTGCCCTTGCTGTCCGTGAGAACCTCTTCATCGTATGCATTGACGAGAAATGCCAGCAGCATACGCTCTACGCCGACAGACGGTTCAATGCAATACGGCACATATTTTTTGTTTGTTTCCGGATCTAAGTAGCTCATATCCTGACCCGATGTCAACTGATGCGCTTTCAGGTCAAAATCAGTCCTGGATGCAACGCCCCACAACTCGCCCCAGCCGAACGGGAAGCGGTATTCGATATCGGTCGTCGCATTGCTGTAGTGGGACAGCTCCTCCGGGTCATGATCACGCAGCTTGATGTTTTCCTCCTTGATGCCAAGCGAAGTCAAGAAATGCTTCGCATAATCCTTCCAGTAGGAAAACCACTCCAGTTCCGTACCAGGCGCACAGAAAAACTCAAGCTCCATCTGCTCGAATTCCCGCGTCCTGAAAATAAAGTTCCCCGGCGTGATTTCATTGCGGAAAGATTTTCCGATCTGTGCGATCCCGAACGGGATCTTCCTGCGCGAGGTTCTCTGCACATTTTTAAAATTGACGAATATTCCCTGAGCAGTCTCCGGCCTCAAATAGATTTCCGCCTGGGAATCCTCCGTAACACCCTGAAAGGTCTTGAACATCAGGTTAAACTGCCTGATGGACGTGAAATCAGCCTTGCCGCATTCCGGACATTTGATTCCCTTTTCGGCGATAAAAGCTTCCAGCTTTTCATTCGGCCACCCATCTACCGGCATATCATCGATTCCCTGCTCCAAAAGCCAGCTTTCTGCCAGCTGGTCTGCCCGAAATCTTGCCTTGCAGTTCTTACAGTCGATCAGCGGATCTGCAAACCCGCCCACATGACCCGATGCCACCCACGTTTGCGGATTCATCAGGATCGCCGCATCAAGACCTACATTGTACTTTGATTCCTGTACGAATTTTCGCCACCAGGCCTGCTTGATATTGTTTTTAAACGCTACGCCCAGCGGACCGTAATCCCACGTGTTGGCAAGCCCTCCGTAAATGTCAGAACCGGGATAAATAAATCCCCTGTTCTTCGCCAGCGCCGTAAGCTTTTCCATTGTCACTTCTCTGCTCATGATTTTCTGTTTCTCCATCGTTAAAATGATTTATTTTTCGTCTTCCGTTTTTTCTTCCGCTTCCTCGTCTTCTACCTTGATTTCAATTTCATCGTCATCTTCCGCAAAGCATTCAGAAAAATCGAATTCACTGTCATCCTTTTTAAGCTTATCCGCAGCCTTATCCATAACGTCCTCAGCTACGTCCTTGCCCTTTTCGTAAAGCTCGCCCGCCTTTTCCTTGCCTTTATTATAGATGCTGGCGCTCTTTTCCTTCACATCTTCGAAAACATCGCTGCCCTTTTCCGCTACGCTGCCCATCGCATCCGTCACGGCATCGCTCACATCGATGATCGTCCCGTCGTCCTTGATCACTTCGATCGTACACTTAAAACCAAATGCCGCGACCACGCCCACAACGGATGCAATCGGAGCGATGACCATGCCTACGATTCCCACATTCACCGGAATATTCAGCACCATTTCACCATCTCTTTTTACCTGGACGCGGGATACGTTGCCCTTCTTGACAAGACCTTTAATGCTCTCAAAGAGCGCTTCGCCCTTCTTGCCAAAGCCTCTTCCCTTCTGTCCGGCGTTAATGGTTTCTTCTATCGCTATGATGGCATCGACTACGCTTCCATCTGCTTCCTCCAATGCTTCCTTCGCCTCTGCGTAAGTTACCCCTGTTCTATCCTTCACCAATTCAATCTTCTCTAACGTAATTTCCATTTTCCTACCTCCTGTTATTTTGTTTCACATAAGCTTTTCGCTTTTGAGATCCGAAACGTCCAGATAATATGCCGCGTACGCACGTATGATTTCCTGCAACAACTTTCCGGCGTCCTCTTTCAAAGCAAGATTTTCAATGCTTTTAAGAGGATTTTTCGCAAAATACCTTAATA
>CAJUEB010000146.1 GCA_910585135.1 uncultured Eubacteriales bacterium | reverse complement strand
TACTGCATACGATCGAAGAAAATGTCCCCATGATGAGCTGCTTCAAATATTCTTTTATCGGCTTTTTCTTCTATTGCATTTCCCCGGCAGGCTCTGCCGAGCAACCAATGCAGCTTGGCTTCATGCACCGTGACGGCATCAACACATCCAATGCATTTTTGTCACTTGCGATCATAACCATAACATTTAAACTGGTCCTCCTGATCCTGGGCGGATATGTTTACATGGCAAGGCCGCAAGCGGCAAACATGATAGCGCCCATATCGCCCCTGTGCATTCTTGGCTTTGCGCTGAATACCATCGCCATAGCCGCGCTCATCTGCACGCTCTGTATTCCCAGACATACAAGCAAGGCTGCATCATTTGCAATCAACGTCCTTGTAAAATGCAGAATCATACGAGACCAGGCGAAGTGGTCTTCAAAATTAGATCATTTTCTTACCAGATACCTGGATTCGCTCAGCATATGCAAAGCGCACCCGTTCATGCTCCCAGCGGTTCTTTTGATCACCGTCGTGCAGCGGCTATGCTTTATGACGATCACTGCCGCATCCTGCCGGGCTTTTGGCATCTTCACGCCTGGCTTCTTTGACATAACGCTCGTCCAGGGAATGATCTGCCTCGCAACTGAAATGCTGCCGCTTCCCGGCGGAATCGGAATCAATGAACTCACTTACATGAAGGCATTCGCGCCCGTGTTCGGCGAAACCACCTTATCGACGCTCATCGTTTCGAGAGGAGTGGGATACTACTTCCAGCTTCTGGTCTGCGGCATAGCCTCAGCACTCATATACAGTTACGCACTGATAAAAGGAAGGAGAAAAACATGATTGGAATATGGAATTACACAGTCGTGCTTACTTACATAAGCCTTGCAAGCTCCGCATATGGCATGGTGCTTGCACTCAATAACAAAATCATTTCCGCGCTTCTTTGTCTGGCGTTTTCCGGGCTTTGTGATGCTTTTGACGGCAGGATTGCCAGGTCAAAAAAAAGACCGTACAGATTCGGAAATCCTGTTCGGCATACAACTCGACTCCCTTTGCGACGTAATCTGCTTTGGTTTCCTGCCAGGCTTGATCTGCTATCAGCTCGGGCTTGACAGTCCCATCGGCATCGCACTCATTATTTTTTATTGCATTGCGGCCGTTGCGAGACTGGCATACTATAACGTGCTTGAGCTTGAGCGTGACAGCGAAGATGCTGCCCCGCACTG
This sequence comes from uncultured Eubacteriales bacterium, assembly GCA_910585135.1. GTDB lineage: Bacteria > Bacillota > Clostridia > Peptostreptococcales > Anaerovoracaceae > Lentihominibacter. The sequence goes on along the minus strand of CAJUEB010000146.1, from coordinate 4,330 downwards.
CTACCATGGCCTTCCGGTAACGAGCATCGTGGTGGTTTTCCCTCTGCTCTACTTTGCGGCAGATTGGATTCCAGCGCGCTTCAATCCGCTGTTATGGGAGTTGATGCTCCTCGTCATGGGCGGGCTATTCTTGTCAAACATCAAAATTCCAAAACCGGGATTGCGCCAGATCCTGATTCTGACGATCGTTGTGGTGTCCTTATTCCTGGCAATGCCATTCTTCGTATTAACGGCATGATTTCATGGAGGCACAATGATGGACGAAAATAAACAGGCTACGCTTGTCAAAAAGCTGTACACCACCTTCTATGGCAGGTGGATTCTCCGCCTCATTACAAAGCCATGGGTTTCAGGATTGGCAGGGAGGTTCATGAATTCACCCCTTTCTAAAGTTCTCATTAAGAGATTTGTACGAAAGAACCACATTGACCTTGAAGCTTACGAAAGAACCGATTACAGATCATTTAATAATTTTTTTACGCGCAAAATAGATCCCGCGCTAAGGCCTGTCTCCATGCAGCCTGGCGCTTTGATTGCCCCATGCGATGGGAAGCTCAGCGTTTATTCGATCAAAAAAGACGATACCGTTGAGATTAAAGGGCATTCCTATACCATGAACGAGCTGGTACAAAACAGCCGCATTGCAGGAAGCTATGAAGGCGGGGTCATGTTGGTTTTCAGGCTGACTGTATCGGACTATCACAGGTATCATTATCCTGACAGCGGCATCAAATCTCAAAATACTCATATACACGGGGCATTTCATACGGTAAACCCGGTCGCTGCCAGTGTGCGACGGATTTACTGCGAAAATGCGAGAGAATATTTTACCTTATCATCGGAAAACTTCGGGGAAATTCTCATGATGCAAGTGGGCGCGCTTCTCGTCGGCCGGATCTGCAACAAACATCAAAAAGCCGCCGTTCGCCGCGGTCAGGAAGCTGGCTGGTTTGAATATGGCGGTTCTACCGTAATCGTCTGCCTGGGAAAACACACGGTTGACATCCTGCCCGAACTAACGAAATCGTCAGAATTAAATCGGGAAACAAATGTGAAAATGGGACAAGCAATCGGTTTCGCAACAGGAAGGAATAAACATGACAGGAAATAATATGACAAAAGCAAACATGATGGCAAACACGGCAGCAAACAGGGCAACAACGAGCATGGCGCAAAATAACAGGACAGAAAGCAAGAAAAGAAACTACCGCTACGATTCCGTCAGGGGACTATGCATGTTCCTGATCGTCTTGCAGCATTTCACCTTCAAGGGCGGGTTTCAGTTCACCGACAATGCAGGCTGCTTGATCTATGTCGGCATTGACATATTTGTGATGCAGGCGTTTTTCTTCCTCTCCGGGATGTTCAGCAAGAACCCAGAAAAAAACAGGGACAAGCTATTCCAGTCCCTGCTATGGCCCGTAATCATCGTCGGTATTGTATTCTGGCCGTTACACATATTGCAGCATGGGGCGGAAACAGCGGCAGAACATTTTCGAAGCGGTATGCTTCCCTACGCAATGTGGTTTCTCGTCGTTCTGTTTTTCTATCGGTATTTCCAGAAGTATTACGTCAAAATGCCCCGCCTTCTGGCATTTGCGCTAGTGCTTTACCTACTTTCAGGGATTTTTGAGCCGCTGAGCATGAAAGGCTTTGCGATATCAAGAGCCTGTACGTTTTTTATTTCTTTCGTCATGGGATACCTCCTGACGATGGAGCAAGTGGAAAAAGCGTGCCGCCTCAAGCTATGGCAGACAGTCCCGCTAGGCCTAGGGCTGCTTGCCATAACCGTTGCAACGGTATTGCTCCTGCCGCCAAATATATCAGAGGCGATTAAGCTCAACGCTTCCTTTTGCGCCACCGGCCTGCCCATATGGGAAGGTCTCCTCGTAAGGGCGTTGCTCCTGATCGTCAGTTCGGGCTGGATTTTGTTTCTGCTGAACCTATTTTCCGATAAAAAAGGATTCTGGGCGCATATCGGCATGAACACGATGCCGATCTACATATTTCACCTATTTCTTGCAGGGATATTCAAGGTGAAAGGATTTGCCCTGGGATACTACGATTTCAAAGGGGCAGGAAACCCTGTACCTCCTCACGCTTTTCCTTGTGAGCCTGGCGGCGACGTTCCTGCTTTCCACAAAGCCTGCCCAGAAAGCCTATTCACTTCTCATGGACAAAACCTACACGCTCGCCCTAAAGTGCTGCAAGCGTTTTCAGCGCAGGTAACTTTAAGCCCGCCCGAATCATCCCTGCGCCGCCGATACGCTGCGCCTGAGTTGTACCAGCAGAAGCACTAAGCTGACGCCAAGCAGGATATGCCCGATCCCAGCAACGCCGGATATTGCCGCATTCATGCCGGAAGAAAGCGTAGGCATCAGCACCTGAGCCACGCCCCGCACCACAAGCATCACAGCAGTCAGGTTCAGGCCAATATGATAGGTTACCAACGCCCGCCTGGTTTTTTCACTGGTGAAGGAAAAACTCTTTTCCGCCATCAAAAGCAGCAGGAAAAATGCCATACCCAGCAGGAAGTAATGGGTATGAACAACAGAGAGGGTGGTTTTGGCGTCAAAGCCGTTAAATTTGGTAAATTCCCGATAAAACACGCCGCCAGCCATCGCAAAAATAGCGTATAGCAGCGCTGTATTGATATACCGTTTCATGTTTTCTTTTCCTTGCATAAATTTGCCTCCTTTATTCTCCACTTTATTTCCTGCTTTCTTTTCAACTGCATCGGCAAACACCGCCCGGCCATAATGACAGCCAAATAACACGCCCGCTAACAGCAGGGAAGCTAATAGCAGCAGTGTATTTCGTTTTACTTTCATCATCTGCCTCCTTCAGCAAGCATCGTCTTATTTACAGGATAACAAAGCCTGCCATTCCGCAAAATGTCAATAAAGAGTCCTACGGACGATCTCCAATACAGCAGCCGGGTCATAATCCTGCCGGATCAGAGCGGACAGCATCAGGGAAAACAAAACATCTGCAAATTTTTCCACTGTGAACCGCTCCGTAAATGCATCGGCTCGAATCCTGGTATCCCGTTTTAAAACGGAACACAGCTCCGCTAAAATATGCTGCCAAGCCGTCTGCATCCTCTGTTTTCCATCAGCTTTTTCCTCCTGCATGAAACCCAGGGAATGCAGCGTAAAAAAACCAGGATACTGTTTGTGACCGTATTCCATCCGGCCGTAGATCCAAACAATACAAGCTTGCGTATCCCCAAACGCACACCTGTCCTCCGGGCGATGAAAAATCTCACGCCAAACATTTTCTATCGTAGCGCCTGCCAGAGCAGCTTTCGAATCAAAATAATTATAAATAGATCCCACCGATACCCCGCAGGCTGCCGCCACAGAACGGATATTAATGGCAGACCAGCCCTGCTGCTGGACCAGTTTCCGGCTCGTGTTCAAAATATCCTCTTTGGATGTCACAATTGTATTCATCTAATCACCTCAATGTGAACAATGTTCATTATGGCAAACGGTTTTACGCCTGTCAAGTATTTTTACGCGTGCCTGGCAAAATGTTTCGTGCCAGAGCCGAAAAGCCATGTCCTGTTTCCGGCTTCTCTGCCTTGGCAATCCGCCTCACCTCTCCTTTTGTTTGTTTTGGGTAATTGAGCAGGAAACTAGTCATTCGTTGACTAGCCGGCCGCTTTTCATATCAATATGGCATAAAATAAAACTCCATAAAAAAGAGTGGAACGAAATGTTCCACTCCGGTAAGCTCCGATCAGTAATTTTCTGCATGTACCTCGAAATAGCTCTGGGGATGATTACAGGTCGGGCAGACATCAGGCGCTTTTGTCCCGACAACGATATGTCCGCAGTTGCGGCACTCCCACACCTTCACATCACTCTTTTCAAATACAGCGGCAGTCTCCACATTTTTAAGCAAAGCGCGGTATCGCTCCTCGTGATGCTTTTCGATCGCGCCGACGAGCCTGAACTTCGCTGCCAGTTCTGGGAATCCTTCTTCCTCCGCAGTTTTGGCAAAGCCTTCATACATATCTGTCCACTCATAATTTTCACCATCAGCGGCAGCGGCGAGATTGGCTTTCGTATCCCCGATCCCGGAAAGCTCCTTAAACCACATCTTCGCATGTTCCTTCTCATTATCGGCCGTCTTTAAAAATAATCCGGCAATCTGCTCATAGCCTTCTTTTTTCGCCACAGATGCAAAATACGTATATTTGTTTCTTGCCTGTGATTCTCCTGCAAATGCTGCCTCTAAATTCTTTTCCGTCTGTGTTCCTGCATATTTTGTCGCTGTCATGTTCTTATCCTCTCTTTCCTTTATTTTAATCCCTGCATTTCGG
>CAJUEB010000145.1 GCA_910585135.1 uncultured Eubacteriales bacterium | reverse complement strand
CGAGCAGGGTGCTTATGTGCAGGTCAATGCCCGGGGATTTCTTCCCGGCGGCAGGTCGGACAAGCGGAGAGCCTGGTGCCGGGCCTTGCTTATGGAAGGGCTGGTCCATTTCGTGGCAAGCGACTGCCATAATACGGGCAGCAGGAAACCGGTCATGCACTCGGCAGTAGAAGAAATTGTGAAAATCGCAGGGTACAGCGAGGCGAAGCGCATCATCAATGCGAATATTATTAAGTTGATCCGCAATGAATATATATAAATGGCAAAGGAGCAGGAGCAGATGAAAGATAAAAGAGAAGAATTTGATGAAATAGAAATAGACCTGCGGGAAATATTCTATGTCCTCCGCAGCCGCGTCCTGGCCATATTGCTGGCGGGCATCCTCTTTGCGGGAGCTGCGGCTGCTTGGAGCTTTTTCCTGGCAACGCCTTCTTACCAGGCGACCTCGAAGCTTTACATATTGACGCAGTCCACGTCCATTACGTCGCTGGCGGATATCCAGGTTGGCTCATCTTTGGCAATGGATTACATGGAACTGATCACGAGCAGACCGGTTGTCAACCAGGTGAAGAGAAATCTAGACTTGGATTTCGAGAATGAAGTGATCACGGAAGAAATGATCAGCATCGAAAACCCTGATAATACGCGCATCATCAAGATCAGCATCAGCAGTGACGACCCGGAAGTGAGCGCTGACATGGCGAACGAATTTGCAAAGGTCGCCAAGCGGAAGATTTCGGAAATCATGCAGACGGACGAGCCGACCATGGTTGAAACGGCAATCGTCCCACAAGACCCGGTCAGGCCGAAGAAGGTGATGAATATCGTGCTGGGCTTTATCCTAGGGCTGTTCCTTTCGGCTCTTGCGGTCATCGTTTTGCACGTGCTGAATGACAGCATCAGGAGTCAGGATGATATCGAGAGATACCTAGGTTTGAATACCCTGGGGGTAGTGCCGTATACAGGGGAGAAAAAGAAGAAAAAAGCGAAGGAAAAGAAGAACACTGAGAAAGGCAGCGTGTGAACATGAACGTGATTAATTTAAATGGGATTGACAAGCTGGATTATTCCCGCCGGGAGGCGTTTAATTCCCTGCGGACGAACATACAGTTTTCCGGTGCGGACATACAGACGGTATTGTTTACGAGCAGCGCCCCGGGAGAGGGAAAGAGCGTCACGGCTTTTGAACTGACGCGTTCCATGGCGGAAAGCGGGAAGCAGGTCATTTTGGTGGATGCGGATCTGCGAAAATCGGTAATGATCAGCCGCTATAAGATCGAGCGGGGGAAAACGCCTGTGCAGGGCTTGTCACACTACCTTTCCGGGCAGGCTGTATTGAAGGACATTATCTGTGCGACAAATGTGAAAAACATGGATCTGGTCATGACAGGACCGCTTTCACCGAACCCGACGGAGCTTTTTAACAGCCGCCGGTTTGATGATTTGATAACGGTTTTGCGGGATGCTTATGAGATGGTCGTGATAGATGCGCCGCCCATCGGACCTGTGATCGATGCCGCCGTGATCGCACCGAAATGCGATGGCGTGATTTTGGTCATCGAAGCAGAGACGACCAGTCGCAGGATGGTTGCCAGTGTGAAGAAGCAGCTTGAGATGAGCGGGTGCAGGATTTTGGGGGCGGTACTGAACAAGGTTAAGATGGAAAAGTCGGGGTACTACAATAAGTATTATGGAGAGTATGGGCGGGAGTAATCTTTGGGCTTGCGATACGATGCGGCGTGCAGAAAGTTTTAGTAATCCTGAATAACCTGTTGTAACTTTTACTCATGTTCTGTATAATATACTTAACAAGACAGCCGGTAAGGTGAAGCGCCACCCGCTCCGGCGAATAGTTAAACTAAAATAGTCGTTCTATCCTTTGCCAAAGAGCAGGACGGCTATTTTTTATGGGCATAAAGCACCAGCGTTATGACTGCGCAGAGCATAATCACAAACTGGACTAAAAAGCTGTATGTAACCATAAGCGCCACCCCCTTTCGATAGGCTCAAAGCGGGCGGCAATTGCGTCTTGCGGCTGCCTTGGTAAACATATTAAAATTTACCATTATTTTACTATTTAATTCAATTATAACAAAATGCATTCATAACTGCAATAAAAGATGTTGAAGATTTTGGAAATAATAATTGCAGGTATAGTAAATAGAAAATTTTGTTATGATAAGGCTGATGATGCACTCGTCATTCTGGCTGCCGAATCTTTTAATAAAACGCCGGATATGACAATAGAAGAACAGGATTTTGTTCCTGCAAATGCAAAAATATCGAGAAATTAAAAGTTTGTGCTGCGGCGATATTATTTGGAGATCAGTATTGACTAATAGTTTAAAATATATATAATAAGGTTAGAATATTACTATATTGACAAGTTGGAGGTAGTGTCATGAATATCCGTCCATCAGCTGCGATTCGTCAGAACTATAACGAAATTGCCGATTTATGCAGAAAGACCACGGAGCCTGTTTTCCTTACGAAAAATGGCGAGGGGGATTTGGTCGTTATGGATATCGACACCTATAATAGACGGGAAAAGATGCTGAAACTCCGGGAAGAGTTGCTTGCTGCCCAGGAGGATAGGCAGGCAGGCAGGACGGGGTGCACCCTTGATGAATTGGATGGATACCTTAATGATATAATTGCAAAGGCATAGCATATGGCAGGCAATAGAAAATATCAAGTTATTGTTTCCGATAGGGCAAAAAGAATGTTGGGGGTGCATATTCGTTTTATGGCGCAGGTCAATAAGGACGCAGCTATAGCGCAAAAGAAAACTCTGATGGCTGCCATGCGTTCGCTTTCCCAGATGCCACAGCGATTTCCATTCTTTGAAGCGGTTTATATCCCGCCAAACAAATATCACAAGATGTTTGTTGCCAAGTGGTATTTGATTCTTTATCAGATACAGGACGATACGGTCTACATAGATTACATTCTTGATTGTCGCCAGGATTATAGCTGGCTCATTCGTTGATCAGGGCGTTTGTGTAAAAGGGTAAAGTATGCAAGAGTTTATTTTGCATAAGGCTGGATTGCCCTTCGACAAGGAAGATTTTACGAAAGTTTTAATAAGCTAAAATAACTTGTTGTAACTTTTGCTCATGTTCTGTATAATATACTTAACAAGAAAGCCGAGCGAGTAGGCGTGAACTACCCGTTCCGGCAAATAAGTAGTTTTAAAAGTAAAACCGCCTGTCCGGCCAAGAACAAGGCGGCTTTACTTATTTTTTTATGTGATTCTATTATCTTGTCAAGTGGCATCTGATTTCCTTTCAGATATATTTTTCCCCCTACGAAATCAGCAGACCAATTCGTTCCCTTGTCCGCTTTTCGCCCAAAATCTGCTGGATTTCCCAGATATCAGGCGACTGGTTTCTGCCCATGAGGGCGATACGGATCACCGTGCTGACATGGCCGACATGGCCCTTATACTGATCCGGGTTTTTCTTAAAGTCCTTTGGCTTTGCGGCATAACCCATTTCTGTGCCGATCTGGCGGATTTTATCGAACCACTGGTTCTGGTCGTCATTATGGTCGTAGCTTTCCAAATATCTTCGCAAAATCTCAGCAGCGTCCTCATCGCTGACATTTTCAGGAATCGTATCCTCGATCTTAAAATAATCGTCGAAGAAATAGCTGATAAATTCAAAAATTTGCTTTGCATAGATCAGATCCTTGCGCGGTTTCTTTCCGCTGCGTCCCAAATCGAGAATCTTTTCGATATAATCCTCGTTTCCCTCAAACAACGGTAAAATTTCCGGCTTGCATTCCCGCGCCCACTGCGTCATGAATTCACACAATTCTGTCGCAGGGATTTTTACCAGTACGTCTTTGGAGATATCGTTTAGCTTGTTTAAGTCAAACAATGCGCCGCCGCTGTTCATTTTCTCCGTCGTGAATGGAAAATCCTCCATCGGAGCATCAGGATTTTCAATGCGCCATTCCTCGAAATTGGAATTCAAAATCGTAAGCAGGTATTCCTTCACAGCCTTTGGATGGTAACCCTCCTGCCTATAGTAATCCAAGGAAAGCTCTGGGTCTTTCCGCTTGCTCAGTTTTCTCTTGTTGCCGTTATCGAGTTTTAGAAGCTGCGCAGTGTGGCAGTAAACAGGCATTGCAAAACCCAGCTTTTCAAACAGCTCTACATGAATCGGCAGGGACATGAGCCATTCCTCGCCCCTTACGATGTGGGTCGTTCGCATGAAATAATCATCGATTACATGAGCGAAATGATAGGTCGGGATTCCATTTGCCTTGAGGATCACGATATCCTGGTTGTTTTCCGGCATGCTGAGCGTTCCCCTGACAGCGTCCTTTACTTCGATGTGCCTGATTTTATCTGCTGGAAGGTCATGGTTTCCAGATGATTTGAGCCGGATCACATAAGGCTTTCCTGCCGCGATGCTTGCCTCTATTTCTGCGAAGGAAAGGTTGCGGCTTTTTTCGGCATATTTTCCATAAATCCCGGTCGTTTCTTTGGCCTCTTCCTGCGCTTTGCGGATTTCAGCAAGCTCGTCCTCCGTCAAAAAGCACGGGTATGCCATTCCTTTTTTGACCAGCTCTTTTGCAAAGCACTGGTAGATTTCTCCGCGTTTGCTCTGGTAATACGGCCCATAGCTGCCCTTTTCTCCATCCAGCAGAGCGCCCTCGTCAAACTGGATGCCGAAAAATTTCAAGGCGGTGATGATCGTTTCTACCGCGCCTTCGACATAACGCTTCTCATCGGTATCCTCAATGCGAAGGTAAAACGTGCCGCCTGATTGATGCGCCAGCCGTTCATCGACAAAAGCACCGTAAAGGTTTCCCAGATGGATGAATCCGGTCGGACTTGGTCCTAGCCTTGTAACGATAGCGCCGTTTGCAAGCTCTCTTTTCGGGAAAAGCTTTTCATAGTCGTCAGGCGTTTTTTTTATTTGCGGAAAAAGCAGCTCCGCCAGTTTATTGTAATCCATGTTTTCCATTCTCCTTTTCATATACAAGTGTAGGGCTTTCATACATAGTTGCTAGTTGGGACTTCTCCTGATTCGGGCTTTTCTTTTGAAACTCTTCTGCTTTCGTCTTCCCCTCTCTCATTGTTTAGTCCCCGTAATATAGCTGTGATTGCACCGATGAAAATTTTGCGGGGCAATATAGTATATTTTATCAGTCTTTCGGGCTTCGTGCAATATCAGCGGTGCAAGAATGTGGAGATCGTATTTGTCGGAAGAAATTGACGAATGCATGAATTTTGTTTATGATAAGAAATGAAAGAAATGCGTTTACGGAGGAGAAAATGATAAAAGTCGATCGAGAAAAATGTATTGGATGCAAAGCCTGCCTGGCGGTATGTCCTTTCACCGTGCTGGAGGAGGTTGATGGAAAGCCGCAGCGGGCGAAGCGAAAGGTTTGTTTAAAGTGTATGCATTGCGGTGCGGTATGCCCGACAGGTGCGATCACGTATAAGAAGAAACCGGCGGTGTTAGCGGATGATCTGCCTGTCCTGGGGGATGGTTTTGCGGAGGCTCTGAAAAGCCATGTTTTGATGCGCAGGTCGTACAGGCATTTCCGGGAGGAGCAGGTTTCGCGCGAAATGATAGAAGAAGCGTTGGAATTGGCGGCTTGGGCGCCGAGTGCGAAG
>CAJUEB010000144.1 GCA_910585135.1 uncultured Eubacteriales bacterium | reverse complement strand
TAATAGCCCCTTGTAGGGGCAGAGCAAACCGCCGGCTGAGCCGGCGGTCATGATTTTATCATGCGAAAATAATAAGGCAGATGGTTAAAAATCAGACGAGATTTTGCTAGATTTCAAGAAAAGCCGCAAGTTCGGAGCGAAATAACAACAAAGAACCGCAAACTAATACGAAAGATAAAAAAACAGCAAGCGTGCGCTTTCCAAAACTTCGTATGCTTTGAAACTGGCATGAAAATATTGCGCTTATTCGCACGATTGCAGTATAATCAATATAACATATAACGATGGGAGAAAATGGGATGAATTTGACTGATATTGAGTTTGATAGGGTGAATGAGCTGATTTGCAAGATTTATCTTCCGGGCGATAGCCGCACGGTCAGAAAACAAATTATGGAAGTCCTCAATCTTCTCATCCCTTTTGATTTTGGAGATTTTTGTTCCGTGTATGTCAATGAAAATGCGGGTTTTGAAATCGTAGATCCCGTTTATATATCAAGGTTTGGCGATTCTTTCCAAAAGGACTTTGAATGTGCATATCAGGACAAATACAGCTCGTTTGATTATACGAAGTGGTATATCAATAATGAAAAATCAATCGCTTTTATTGAATCTGAGCTGATTAATAAAGCAGCGCGGGTGAACACTGTGTTTTACAAAGAGTTTTTAGAACCAAGAGGATTGGTATATTCCTTGGGCTGCTATTTGATTGCAAGAAAGACACCGGAAATCCTCGGGGCAATCGCACTGTACCGGAATAACCGCAGACCTGATTTTAATGGCAAGGATTTGGAAATCATGAACATTCTTTTGCCGCATATGACGCAGAGCATGGAAAATAGTATTCTGGCGATTCCGGCGAAAATTACGAACATGGATTTAACTCTTATGAACAATTATGGCCTGACCCGCAGGGAAACAGAAATCGTGCGTGAATTAAAGCTGGGGCTTACAAATGAAGAAATTGCAGTGAGGTTAAGTTTAAGCGCTAATACTGTGAAAAGGCATCTGTATAATATATACCAGAAAATGAATGTTTCCAGCCGTGCGAAGTTGATTAAGAAAATGGAAAAAATAAAATAAGAAAGTAGTTCTGTATCACATCGTTGAATATGCAGAAAGGTAGTCGAATCACCTGACTATCGAAAAAACTGATACATTTTACCTGATAAGCTCTCTAATTATTAGCTTTTGATCTGAACTTTTTGAGCTTCAGTTCAAAACAGCGGTGTCACCAATTGTCATGACACCGCTGTTTTCATATATAAAATTTTTTGAAGGTTTATACCATAATAAGTCCGCATACGAGGAAGAAAATTGCTGAGATTCCACCGGCTAGAAGACCGTATGGCATCTGTGTCCATGCATGCTGGAAGTTATTACAGCCGGTTGCTGCCGAAGTGATGACTGTACAGTCTGAATAGAAGCAGCAGTGCGCTCCCAGTACTCCGGCTGACAATACAGCTGCACATGCTAGTGGCAGAGGTACCGCAAGGTTGATCGCCAGCGGGATTATGATCGGCAGTGCAATAACGAACATCCCCCAGTTTGTTCCCGTGATAAATTCTGTTACAGCAAGGGCGCAGAATACGACCACTGGCAAGAATTGTGGTGAAATATGGGCCGTTGCAAGATCAATTACATATTTTGTAAAACCCATTTCTTCATTCATAGCGGCAAAGACATATGCGATGATGCATAACAATAATGGAAGGATCATATTTTTGATCCCGTTTACAATGCAATCCCAGTATTCCGCTGACGTCATCAGTTTTTGTCCGATAAAAAGGATGTAGCACAGAAGCAGTGTGAAGAAAATCCCAACCTGCATATCAATGTTAAATATGAGCGTGAAGCTTATCAGCGCAAATATCGGGATAAATAGGTTTATAACCTTTGGATTGTCAGGGATCGCATTTTCATCCATTCCATTAGAAATATCGATGTCTCCAGAATCTGGTGGTGCTGCTGGACCACCGTTTGCTACTCGTTCTTCGGCTTTTTTCATCGGTCCAAAAACCGGAACTATTTTCCATATGACGCAAACGACTAAGATCGCAGCGATCCATCCGTAGAAGTTAAATGGTATTGTCCGGGCGAATGTTGCTATTTCACTGCCTTCCTCGCCCCAGCCATTTTGTACCATTACCCTGCCTGCAAATACGGCCCATGTCGAAATGGGGATCAGGACACATAAAGGTGCTGCGGTTGAGCTGGTGACATAGCTGAGCATTTCCCTGGAAACACCATACTTATCGGTAAGCCTTTTCATGCAAGATCCGATGGTTAAAGAGTTCAGGTAATCATCGATAAAGATTGCAACGCCTAAAAACCAGGTCCACATAAGTGATGACTTCCTGCTCTTTGCCCGTTTTGCCGCCCATTCCCCAAAGGCGAATGCGCCTCCCGCCTTTTCGATCAGGCAGATCAGGCTTCCCATCAGCCCGCATACAACGATAAGCCAGCCCGTATCTTCATCCATCATGACATCCGTTGTCGTGCTGCTTAATAATAGGACGACATTTTCATCTGGATGGCATAAAATGGCGCCCATGAGCGCTGCAAGAAACAGCGCTTCCATGACGCGTTTTGTGGCAAATACATAAACGACCATGAATACGGCTGGCAGACATGACCAAATGCCCAGCGTTTCACCGCTTTGATCTACAACGGTGAAAGATAATAAATATGTTATTGCCACGGTGCATAGAACCACGATTAGCGATCTTAATGGATTGAATGTTTTTACTTCATTTTCAAGTCTAATCAAGGACATTTGAACCTCCTATGCCGCTATTCGATAATCGCTTTTACGATTTCGTCAAACATTGTTGTGTGGTAATCAATGTCTTTTTCGGTTATATCTGCTGATACGAGTGCCATATTGTGAAATGGTGTCATTAGGACGCCGCGGTTCATGGAAGCAAGATGCATATATTTGTCGAGCAATTCATCTTGTGCCTGCTCAGCTTCCAGCCCGTTGTGTGCAGGAGTTTCGCGGAACCAGTATTCCGTACGATTGCCCAGTACCGTCGCATTCCATGGTAGATGATATTTGCTAATGATGGATTTTACGCCTTCACAGAATCTTTCTGCCAGCGGGATGTTCTTCTCGTAAAATTTTTCCGTTAAAATTTCGCTTAGCGTCGTTCTCATTGCTGCCATGGCAAGGGCGTTACCAGCAAGTGTTCCGCCTACGCCGCCTACGTCCGCATAATGCTCAGGAATCGCTTCCAGGGCTTTCTTGCCGACCTCTTCTGACATGCCATAAGCGCCCGTCGGGATTCCGGCAGCGATAGTTTTCCCCATCGTTACCATATCCGGCTCTAGTCCCCATGCCTTTGTGCATCCGCCGGTTCCTGCACAGATCGTATGCGTTTCATCTATGATGAGATATGTTCCGTATTTTTTGGTGAGCTTGCGCAGCGCTTCGTGATAACCAGGATCAGGATGGACGATGCCAATATTGGTAAGAGCCGGTTCTGCGAGCACTGCGGCGACGTCCCTATCTTTTAGTGCGTTTTCCAGCGCATCGATATCGTTCCATTCGATGATCTTGCTCGTAAGGGCAGGGCTTACCTGAGGTCCGACATTTCCCGGCTTAGGGATTACGTTTCCTGCTTCATCAAGCGTTGCGACCGTTTCATCGACGCTGCCATGGTAGCACCAGTTGTATGCGAGGATTTTACTCCTGCCTGTAATTTCCCTGGCAAGTCTGAGTGCGAAACGGTTTGCATCGGTTGCGCTTGTCGTAAACTGCCAGTATTTCATGCCAAAACGCTTCGTAAGTTCCTGACCGTTGAAGATCGCATCCTCCGTTGGAAGCATCAGGGTCGTTCCCTTGGCGATGGCCTTGGAGACCGACTCGATGACAGGATCCATGGCGTGACCCAGCATTGACCCGGTATCGCCCAGGCAGAAATCCATGTATTCGTTTCCGTCTACATCGGTGAAATGCGCTCCCTTTGCTTTTTCCACAAATACAGGCCAGCTTCCTGCCCAGCGCACCATCCAGTTCATCGGCACGCCGCCAAGTAGGTTTGCTTGTGCTTTTTGAAATAGTTCGCCTGATTTTTTATGGTTTTCCTCAAACGTTTTGCGTTCTTCTTGATATTGGCTTTTCAATAACTTTTTGCTAATCATTTTTTCCTCCTGTTCGTGATGTTAAAATTCAGTAAAATAAATTAGTTGGTGGTTTTATCGTAATATGGCGAAAACCATAAAAAAACAACTGAAAGATGTATTTTTGTGACTTTATACATCTTTAGTTGTATAAAAATGATGCTTTACGGGTTATAAATTTGCTTAACTGATTAAAACACTTCCGTCCCCCGATAATAATGTTCCAGAATTTCTTTGTAATCATAGCCTTGCTTTGCCATGCCGTCTGCGCCGTACTGGCTCATGCCGACGCCATGTCCCGAACCGCTGGAGGTAAAGGTTACGATGTTGTTTTTTATATCGATGGTAAAATTAGCGGAAGGAAGGTTTAGCGCTTCCCGCACCTGCCGTCCTGTCAGGGAACCGTTTCCGATCTGCATCTTTTCTACCCTGCCGCCTTTGCTCCTGCTGATGATCTTGATATTGTCGGCCGTGAGCGTGCCGAATGATATCGAAGGATGTTTTGTTTTCAGCGTTTTCGAAAGCTCTTCGACGGAATAGGAATGTTCTTCATTTTGATGCGTGGCGTTTTCTTCATAGGGGCTTTCTACGCTGACAAGGTAGGGAACTGCGGCGGCAAAAACGTCTTCAGCATTTTCTGTTTTTCCTCCGCTGGAGGAATGGAACAGCGCTTGTTCAACCAATTCCCCATTATAATAAAGGAGCTGTCCATTTGTCTGGTCAACAGCGTCGCATATCTTCTTCCAGTCTTTTTTCATCCAAGCCTCGCCCTTTAACTTTTCCAACTCAGGAATGCTGCGGTATACCTGACAGTGGGTGGCGTTGCACAAGGGGGCGTCGGGGTGCGCGGAAGGGTTGCCCTCGTTTTCTGCACGCAGGATACGGGCGGCAGAATACGTTCTGGCAGCGACGGATTGCGCCTTTAGCGCTTCTTCGTGAAAGGAAGCGGGCATTTCACCGGAGACGACTCCTTTCACGTAATCTTCAAAATCCAGGGTCTCTGTTTTCTTGCTCTCGGTGCGGTAGATGGTGATGTTTTTCGGGAGCTCGACGAGTTCGAACGATGCCTGGGTTTTTCGGTTTTCCGCTGGTTGTCCCGTGCCGGGGTTAAATTTCATCAGCAGGTAAGGTGCG
Organism: uncultured Eubacteriales bacterium; assembly: GCA_910585135.1. Classification (GTDB taxonomy): domain Bacteria; phylum Bacillota; class Clostridia; order Peptostreptococcales; family Anaerovoracaceae; genus Lentihominibacter. The sequence continues at coordinate 447 of CAJUEB010000144.1, read as the reverse complement.
AGGATGAGAAGGACGCATAAAGCCGCCACGATGATGGCGGCAGGTTTTACCAGCGGAATGGCTAAAATATCAGAAAGTTTGGCTGTGATTTGACGCAGCGTTTTTTTAAGTTTTCGTTTGCTTAGAAGATGTATTTTCATGATGTGCTCCCTGGGTAATGATTTGTACAAGTTTATGATGGGAAACTGAAAACTATGCAAGTGAGTATGAACGGTGTACTTTTTTTTGGCGGGATGTTATAATGAACGCATTGATTAATACGGCGTTGCCGCGAGGAGGCGTTCATTGAAGCTCGCGAATCGGTTTTTGGTAGGAACGGCATTATGCTGCTCGTCGTGCCGCTCGCTATAATGAACGCATTGATTGATACGGCGTTGCCGCAAGGAAGCGTTCATTGAAGCTCGTGCATCGGTTTTTGGTAGGAACGGCATTATGCTGCTCGTCGTG
>CAJUEB010000143.1 GCA_910585135.1 uncultured Eubacteriales bacterium | reverse complement strand
TAATGATCTGCTTCGGTGCAATAAGGCATCGCAAATCTATGCCTTCTTCCTGTAACGCTGCAAAGGATTCCCCGGACATTGTCAAGTCCGCCTCATCAACCATGGCAGCGCATAAAACCTCTTTGCCCATACGAACCAGCACCCTTGCGAGATCTGCCGCAAAGCCACCGCCGCCGACCACTACAACCTTCGCACCGATTGCAACGCCTTCATCGATCCCGCCTGTGATCTGACGCATGACCGTCACGCCATCGTACACGGTGTCGCCATCCGCTCCAGGGATATCCGGCTTAATGCCGACAGACGTCCCCACAGCGATCAGGCAAGCCTGATAACCTTCCGCCCATAACAGATCCAGCGTGCCGTTTTCTCCTATGTAATGATTGCAGCGTACTTCTATGCCCGGCGAAACGATTCGGTCAATTTCCTCCTGTAGCTTGTCCTTATCGAGCCGGAAGGCCGGAATGCCCCAGTTAAGTGCACCGCCCAGCTTTTTATCCTTTTCGAATATGGTGACGGGATATCCTTCCTTCGCCAGATGAAAAGCCGCGCTAAGTCCCGCCGGACCGCCGCCGATCACGGCGATTTTTTCCGGAAACCGTTTGATATATTTCAGCGGCTTCGGCGTCGATTTCGATAAAACATAGCCTTCAAGCCCCTTCATATTGATCGCATGATCCACGAACACGCCGCGCTTGCATGCCTTTTGGCAAACGTGGTCGCAAACCTGCGCGCACACCTGCGGCATCGGATTTTTCCCGCTGATATGCGCATACGCCCGTTCCAGATCCCCATTCCTTACCAGGGCGGTTACTGCCTGTGGGATGATTCCCAGCGGGCAGCCTGTAGAACACGTCAGCAGGGCAGCCTGTTTCTTCACTTCGGGAAAAGATTTCGTGCGGCAAACCACCGTTTTCTGATACTCGCCGATTGCCTGCGTCGGGCAGATTTCCTGGCATTCCCCGCAGTTGATGCAAAGCTTCCGGTCTATGGCTGCTTCGACTTTTTTCTCTACTGTTATGTTGAATTTCATCCGTCCCTCCTACGATATTTCCAACGCCGATAATTCTTCCCCCAGCTCTTCGCACATCGCCGCTGGCAGGATGTTTCTGATCATAGATGTTACCGCCGCCGCATCCATCGCCTTCACATCGTTTTCATCTGTCCATTTCCTGCAAAGCCTGATAAAGCCATAATCCCGAAGACCGTTCCACGCAAAATGGACGTTTCTCTGTGCCATGAGAAAAATGAGCTTTGACGATCCCTCCCAATCGATTTCGTTCTCCAGATAAAGCATTTCGGGAGCACCGCTGTATTGGGTCTGAAACTCACCTCTCACCTTTTCAATCTGCTTTTCTACCGTTTTCGTTCGTTTATGACCTCGTATCCCGCCTAAAAAGCTTTGTTCTACAGCCATGCCATTTCCTCCTTGTGCGCCGCTTCCTCGTTTGTCTATCATTGTACCATACCCGCCCGCTTTGCGGCACGAAAAAATGACATTTTTTGCAGCGATCCGCCCCTTATTTTACATCCGATGCGGCGACAATCTCTTTCACTGCCGCAATGACTTCTTCGATGTCCTTTTCCCCGGTGTAAAAACCTGGGCAGATCCTGACGCACCCCCTGTTTTCCGTGCCGATCGTTTTGTGTGCTATGCCGCTGCAATGAAATCCTGCCCTGACTGCGATCCCGTAGCTGTCATTCAATATCCCCGCCACTTCCTCACAATCCAGATCCGCTATATTCATCGCGATCACCGCCGTTTTTTGGCGGGTGTCCTGCGGCCCATAAATCGTAATTTGTGGAATGCTTGCCAGTCCGTTTTGCAGTTTTTCGGTCAGGCGGCGTTCATATTCCTCGATCACATCCACGCCAATTTTATTGATCATCCTGATAGCCGCACCGAGCGCAATAATTCCCGGTGCATTGACCGTTCCCGCTTCATAGCCTTCCGGGAAATCAACAGGCTGCTGCGCCTGATCAGAATAGCTCCCCGTGCCGCCCATCATCAGTGGCGCTGTTTCAATGCCCTTCCTGATGTAAAGAAACCCCGTTCCCTGTGGCCCAAGAAGTCCTTTATGCCCGGGGGCTGCCAAGATATCAATATGGTTCTTTTTGACATCCAGATCCATATGCCCCGCGCCTTGGGCAGCATCGACGAAAAACAAAATCCCGTTCCGCAGTGCGATCCGCCCGATTTCCGCAAGCGGCATCTTTGTCCCGGTGACATTGGAAGCTGCCGTGATCACGATCATCCGCGTTTTGTCATTGATCGCTTCTTTGATCTTTGCCGGATCGATGCACCCCTGCGCGTCGCATTGCACGAAATCCGTATCGACCCCCTTCGCCTTGAGCATATGCAAAGGGCGCACGACCGAATTGTGCTCCATCGAAGAGGTAATCACATGATCGCCTTCCTTTAAAATTCCCTGCAAAGCGATATTCAGCCCTTCGGTGCAGTTTTTCGTAAAAATGATCTGTCCCGCATCGTCTATGTGAAAAAGATATGCAATGGCAAGCCGCGTCTTATAGATTTCGTGCGCAGTCCTCGCTGCCATGAAGTGTCCCGACCGCCCAGGATTCGCGCAATAATTAGCCATCACGTCGATGAGCGTTTCCGCTACCTCCGGCGGCTTCGGATAGGATGTCGCCCCATTATCCATATATATCATGTCTGTACCTCCCTCATATCCTGCTTATATCTAGCTTATGCACGAAAGATGAGAAATGTGAACATGAAAAAGCTTCCCAAAATCCGTGTTTGCGGTTTTCAGGAAGCGACCGCCCAGTTGATTTGCCCAGCGGCTGGAACGATTGGAACGGGAAGAGAAAGCCGCAGAGAATGTATGGAAAGTGATGGCCGCTTCTGATAGAATAGCTATATAACAAATGAAAATACGATTTAAGGGGATTGAACGATGAAATCGGCAGAGAAAATAAAATACTTTTATGAAACCATTATATCTAAAAATCAAATTGAGAGAATGGCAGAGTTTATATCGCCGGAATGCTGTGTAAAAATGGGAGAAAAGCTGATACCAGCCGGTATTGAGGGTATGGAAGAACACATTAAAGCAACTAAGAAGACATATCCCGATTATAGAATAAAGATCACCAAACAATTTTGTGATGGGGACTATGTCATTTCAGAGTTTATTATGGAAGGCACACATAAAGGGGAATGGATTGGAATAAAACCAACTGGCAAACGATTCGTGTTTACAGGCGTTAATATTGACAAAGTAACTGACGGCTTAATTGTGGAGCACGGCGGTGCGGTAAATACATTTGAAACCTTGTTTGAAGCAGGCGTGATCGGCGCAGTATAATTTTTAGAATCGCGAAAATCAAAATTTACGGAGGGATACAATGCTTGAAAATATACCGTCTCAATCAACTATGACTGAATTGCTCGGACAATCTTTGTTTGAGGTTTGGCAGGAATTATGTTCGGTTATTGATGAAAAATACGAAATGGAACGATTATGGAATACTGGCGGCAAGAATTGGACTTACGAGTATAAATATCGCAGAGGCAGAAAAACATTATGCTGCCTATACGCGAAAAGTAATTGCGTTGGTTTCATGATTATTTTTGGAAAGGATGAAAGAGCAAAATTTGAAGATATAAGAGAGACCCTTTCTGATGCCGTTTGCAGACAATATGATGAAGCAAAAACCTATCATGACGGGAAATGGGTAATGTTTGAACCGACTAACAATGCTGAATTTGATGACTATATGAAATTGTTGTCCACTAAAAGAAAACCGAATCGGAAATAACAACTTCGTGCTTATCAAAATTTTTGAGGGAGGATATTGTGTCATTTAATATAGCAGAAACATTCGAACGATTGTTTGACAAAAACAATAACATCGCATATAAGGCATTGCAGGAATTGCAAAAAGAAAGTGAAGAAACAGATTGCGTTTATCCTTATATGGATCGATTAAGCAATATGCTTGACAGCGATAATTCCTATATTCGCACAAGGGGGCTGACGCTACTTGCCTATAATGCAAAATGGGATGAAGATTATAAAATTGATGGAGTCATTGATAAATACTTGAAACACATAACAGATTCCAAACCAATTACAGCCAGGCAATGTATCAAATTATTACCCATGATAGCAAAGTATAAGCCAGAATTTAAAAATGATATTCTTTCAGCACTTCATGAGGCAGATATATCTGTTTATGACGACAGTATGCAGTCATTAGTTTATAAGGATATTCAAAAAGCATGGAAAGAAATACAAAAATTATAAAAACACAGACCGTAGTTTATGGGAAAATTCATATTCCCCGTTCCTGTCTCTGAGAACTGCCACATCTTACGCCTATATCCGCCAGTTCCTGTCGGCAAGCCGCGCCAGCAAGGATTTTTTCACAGTGATCGCATCCTGCGGACACATCTCCTGGCAACAATAGCATTTGATGCATTTGCTGTAATCATACCGCGCGATCCGATGGAGTCCGCCGTCCGGCGAACCGCCCTCATCGCCTGACCTAAAAGGAACGGCCTTTTCCACCAGATGAATCGCCTTTCCCTCCACCGGGCATGCCTGCACACAAATCCCACAGCCAATGCACGCCCCTGCCTGCACGATCGGCTTTTTTTCCAAAAACGGCGCTAAAAACCGCACCGCTTGCAGCTTTCCCCGATATTCCTTGTCCCGCTGCACACGGAAAGTCTTATCCCCATACCGTTCCGCCGCTTCTTCTGCCGTCAGCACGCCCGCTGCCGTTATCACCTGCAAGTTTTCATAAGAACCCACGCCCTGCTCCATCGCCGCCACATTGGTCGGAACAAGCTTCGGATTCAAATGCACCAGATGGCAAAACAACCCATCGACAGCCACCGGGTCGGTGGATGCCAGAATTACGTTCATCGCTTTCGGCGTGCCACCCTGCGGACCATTACCTTCCATCGCCACGATGCCATCCATAATATGAAGCACCGGGGACACCAATCTGTTCAGGTCTGCGATCATCTTCGCGAACGTCTCGGCCGTAGCGAACCGCGCATGGGAAGACGCTTTATTCACGCCAAATACACAGCCGAACGTGTTTTTTACTGCGCCCGTAATCCGCTCCAGTTGATGCGTTTTCATTTTACAGATGTTGATGATACCATCTGCTGCCGCCACCTCGCTGCACACGATGAAATGATCTGCCGCTCTTCCCTGAGGGAAATCCACCCGGATGCCATGCTCAAAATCGCCAATCGGAATTCCAAGTGTATCAGCAGCAGCTTTGATGCCGCACCCTTCTGCGACCTTTTCCACCTTCACCATCGGATTTCCTGGGGAATCCCCGTATTTCAAGTTCGTATATCCAGCTTCCTGCAAAAGCCCGCCCACCGCCTGAAAGACAGCGGGGTGTGTCGTGCAGGCTTTTTCCGGCGGCGTTTTCGCCAGAAGGTTTGGCTTTAAGACAAGGCAGCTCTCTTTATCAAGGGAAACATTGCATTCTCCGCTCGTTTCGGCGGCTTGATTCGTTGCTGCTCCGGGTTTTCCATCCATCCCTTTCTCTTCTCTCTCATCTTCCGCTAGTATTTCTTGTTCGCCAGCAGACGAGACCGCCGACCGATCACTCTGACCCTTCACCGTTCTGGCTACGCTCCCCGCCAATATGCCATGGTTTATTTTGACAGCTTCGCACAGCGCCGCATTCTTTTCCTTCGCAGCGGCAAAAATCTGCTCAAACCCGCCCAAAAGACCGATCGCCTGCTGGATCGCCGCCTC
>CAJUEB010000142.1 GCA_910585135.1 uncultured Eubacteriales bacterium | reverse complement strand
GCTTCACATCGCCGCGATCAAGACTGTCGAGGATTTCCTGCGCCCAAGGCACTAGAAGCCATACGATGGTACATTGTTCCTTGGAAACAGCTTCCAGAATGATTTCCGGCGTAGTGCCCGTCAAAAGAACGGCCTTGCTCCCCGCACAAAGACTGCCCATCCAGTGGAATTTCGCTCCCGTATGGTAAAGCGGCGGAATGCACAAGAATACATCGTCCCTGCCCGTCAAATGGTGCTTTTGCTCCATCTGCGCCGCCTGCATCAAGCTTTCGTGATTATGTAAGATCGCCTTTGGAAACCCCGTCGTCCCCGAAGAAAAATAGATTGCAGCATCGTCATCCTCTTCCAGGCGAATGAGCGGCGCCGTACTGGAACAATCTGCAACCAGCTCGCGATAACTTTCGGCAAAGGTCGGACAGCCGTCTCCCACGTAAATCAGCAGCCTGCCCTTTTCGATCTCTTCTTCGATCGACTCGATCCTGCCGATGAACTCCGGGCCAAAGAACAGCACATGCACCTCTGCCAGATCCGCACAGTATTGAATTTCTTCTGCCGTAAAACGGAAATTGAACGGCACTGCGATCGCGCCGGTCTTCAAAATTCCAAAATAAATCGGCAGCCATTCCAGGCAGTTGAACATCAGGATCGCCACGCGGTCTCCCTTTTTGATGCCTCTGCTCAAAAGCATATTTGCGACCCGATTCGCCTTCTCATCAAAAACATTCCAGGTTATTTCCCTTCGGTATGGCGTTGACGAGGTCTGCTGCACCAAATCGTATTCCTTCCACGTCTTCTTCCTGGCATCCTTAATCGTCGGATTCAGTTCCACAAGTGCTATTTCCTCACCATAAAGCTTATGATTTCTTTCCAGCAAATCGGTTACAGGCATATTTTAAATCCTTTCTCTCGCATATATGATACGTTTTCCAATCTATCGTTTCTATTTCTATCATTTCTAACTATGCATATGAATCAAAATCACACGGCATATATTATACACAATTTCCAGCGTTTCGTCTAGGACTATCGGACGAAATCAACAGCAGGTTTTCATTTTGCAGCACCTCCGGCGGGCTGCCTGCTTTTGTGTGGCTGGTTCACATAATTTATTTATTGTTTTATGCGTTTCGCAGCTCCAACTAATTGAAAGCCACAAAACAAAGCGCATGGGACGTTTCGTCAAGATCCGAACGCCCCATGCGCGTGATTTGTTGGCCACATATGCATTTACAGTTTATTTACCTTTTGCCTATTGACCATTTGTCATTTGCCAGCAATTTACTTGCTGCTTACTGGTCTTCCACCATTGTATTGATTTACCATTGATCTGTTGATCACCATTTCATCTGCGTTCCGTCGTCTGCCCGCTCATTGCCACAGATCAACAAATCATATATGGCTTGCCACCTCAAAGGCATCCCAGATACCGTACATGATATTGGCCACTTTCTTCGCATCGCCCAGCACATAGAGTTCTGGAATTTCGAATTGCAACTCCTGGTAAAGCACGTTGTTTTCCTGATAACCAACGGCAAGGATTACAGAATCGCATGCAAGCTGCTTTTCTCCGTCCGCAGCCTCCACGGTAAGCAGTTTTCCATCATAACCCTTTGCTTTAGCGTTTGTAATCACTTCAATACCGTTAAATGGAATCAGCCGTTCGAGCATTTCGCTGTTCGCATGGCAAAGCGGTCCGTTTACCGCCAGGATCTGATCGAGTGCCTCAACGATTTTTACATCCTTTCCTTGCTGTGCCAGCCACAAAGCAGTTTCACAGCCTACGAGTCCTCCGCCGATTACGACAGTCTTTTCCCCTGCTTCCTTTTCTTTCATCAGCACCTGTGCCGCGGAGTAAACCTTATCATCCGCTCCGAGAGAAAACATCTTTGGCGTTGACCCGGTTGCCAGGATGACAGCATCAGCATCAGCATTCTTGATTTGCTCTGCACTAAGCTCTGTATTCAGATGCACCGGCACGTTAAGCTTATCCAGCATCACGCCAAACCAGTCGGCAAGCGCGATATCATCCTCCTTGAAATCAGGCGCTCCACCTGGCAATAGATTACCGCCCAGACGACTCCCCTTTTCATAAATCACCGGCTTATGCCCGCGCAGCGCAAGAACCCTTGCCGCTTCGCAGCCCGCCACACCGCCTCCGACGATCATGACCTTCTTTGGACTACATGCAGGTTTTAACGCCATCGCCCTTTCCCGGCAAGCCTGCGGATTGACTGCACAATTCAGCATCGAATACTCCTGAATCCTTCCCATGCAACCCTCATGGCATGAAATGCACGGCCTGATTTCCATTTGTCTTCCACTTCGCAGCTTGTTCACATAATCAGGATCTGCCAAAAGCGGCCTGCCCAGACTGATCAAATCTGTCTCCCCATTTTCGATCGCTTCAAGCGCCATATCCGGGTCATCCATCCTGCCTGCGCAGATGATCGGCACATCGACCGTTTCCTTCATCAGCTTCGCATAAGGTCGATAAAGCCCCTTCTTCTGGTACATAGGCGGATGGCTCCACCACCATGAATCATATGAACCAACATCGGTGTCAAGCGCATCATACCCATATGATACAAGCAATTTCGCAGCTTCCACGCCTTCGTCCAGATCTCTGCCCTTTTCGACGAATTCCTCACCCGGCAGCGCCCCGTCCCTGAAATCCTTGATAAAACTCTTCGGGCTATAACGCAGCGTCACAGGAAAATCCGCGCCGCAAGTCTTCTTGATTTCTTGGACGATTTCCCTCGCAAAGCGCAGCCTGTTTTCAAGGTTTCCGCCGTATTCGTCGGTACGCTGGTTAAACAGCGCGATTGCAAACTGGTCGATCAGGTAGCCTTCGTGAACCGCATGTATCTGCACGCCGTCGAAGCCTGCCCGCTTCGCGTTGAATGCGCCTTTTCCAAATTGTTCCACGATCGTCCTGATTTCTTCCTTCGTCAATTCCCGGCAAGTCTTATCAAGCCACCTGTGCGGAATCGGGGATGGCGCTACAGGCGGAAACTCACCGAGATTCGTCGGTATGGTGACACGCCCGAAACCGCCTGACATCTGCAAGAATACCTTCGCACCATAAGCATGGATTCGCTCAGTCATCTCACGTCCTGTCCGCACAAACTGGACAGGGTTATGCGTCGGACACGGGCAATTCGGCATGCCGTGTTCCTCGACTTCATTATCGACAAAGGTCACACCCGTTATGATCAGTCCCGTTCCGCCCTTGGCGCGTTCCGTATAATAATCGATTCCCCTTTGATTGAAGCCTCCCTCCGCATCAGAAAGTCCAAGCGGTCCCATCGGAGCCATGGCAAACCTGTTTTTTATCCTGCATTTGCCAATGCTCACGGGCGTAAACAATTTCTCATACTTAAAATGCATATGACACCTCCTGTTTTATTTCATTTCACTGCTTCATAGAATCATTTCACCGAATACATTCTATGAAATGATTCTATCATATATAATTATCTATTGCAATCCCAAATACGGTCGGTTAAAATAAATTCTATGAAAGAAAAACTCACAAGCCGCGACAAACAGGCGCAAGCGACGAAAAAGAAAATATATCAGGTCGGGATAAAACTGATCCAAAAGTACGGTCTCGATGGCGTGAATGTGACGCAGATCGCCAAGTCTGCTGGCATTTCCGTCGGTACATTTTACCATTACTATCAATCAAAGCTCGATTTATTCATGGAGCTTTACCGCAAGGCGGATCATTACTACGAAACGGAGCTGGCACATTCGCTGAAAGAATACCCCTATCCGCAAAATATCTACCGATTTTTTGAAGAATATGCTGAACTTGCCGTAAAAAACGGTGTACCGCTCACGCAAAAAATGTATATTCCTGAAAACACCCTGTTCACAGCCAGGACACAAGGCATGCATTCCGTACTGGAAACACTCGTTCGCGATGCGCAGGGCTGCGGGCTTTGCAAACTAAAAAGCACACCGCAGGAAATCGAAAAAGAATTGTTCCTGATTGCCCGCGGCGTGATATTTGACTGGGCGCTGTATGAAGGCAGCTATGATTTAAAAGAAAAGATGCGAAAAATGCTCACGCTTTATCTGAAACACGCATAACGTGTCAGTCTCGTTCAGTGCGCCAGAAAGTTGATCGAACTGAACTCATGCCGGCTGGCGGCGAGAACAAATAAAGTACCATCTTAAATCAATGCGCCAGACAATCGATTTGACGGTGTCTTTGCTTTTACCAGCTTATGCCAAATAACATGGCGATGCCATGATGCCATATTATGACCCTTTATTTCCAATCAAACGAGGAGGCTTCTATGTATTTTGACGATTTTAATGTTGGAGATATCTTTCCAATCAACTGTATCCAGATAGAAAAAGAAAAAATGATGTCATTTGCCCAGGAATATGACCCGCAGCAAATCCACACCGATGAAGCATTCGGAAAAGAGTCTAAATTCGGCCAGATCATCGCGCCCGGAATCATGAGCTTTATGTCCGTCTGGGCCGAATTTGTCAAAAGTAACATCATCACTGATCATTTTATCGCAGCGCAGAGTTTCAGGATCGACTGGCTTGCCCCGGTACTCGCCGGCGATGTCCTGACTGGACAGGCCATCATCAAAAAATTGGCGCCCCGCAATCCATATAACGGCATTGTCGATATTAATCTCGTCATTTTTAACCAGGATGAGAAAATGGTGATGGATACGACCACGGAAGCCATACTTGCCCGCAGACCATAAAAATGCTAGGAGGAATGTAGATCACTGAAAATGCTGAAGAAGAATGCAGATTGTAAAAAATACCAGGGAAAAATGCAGATTGTAAAAAATACTCAAAGAAATGCAGACCGTGAAATTTGCAATGTATATTTATGAATTCGATTTTAACGGGTGCAACACGCTGAAAATGACAATTTTTTATGATTTCATGCAGTTAATGCACACTAACAGCTTTAGATTTTTACAGTTTCTATCGTCTATTAGTCAAACTTGAAGCATTTTAGAAAAATGTTAGAATACACATTCTATTAAGCCAAAGCATTTCGCAAGTTTATAGCCGCAAAATGCGCATATTTATTCATATAAGTGAAACCCTATGCGAAAAAATCGTTTTTACCAGCTAGTTAGTGTGCATTAACTTTTCTTTTTATAAAAAAGTTTACATTATCGTAATGCTGATAAAGAAATCGCCACTTGTATAGGTCAAACGACCCACTGATTGTTTCTAAAATAAATGACCAAATAGAATTAAACCTTTCGTATGCACCTATCATCCCTCGCCAAGCGATGCTTTGCCGATTCCATTTCAACGGCAGGCTCTATACTGACCATCCGGCATCCTTTCAAACACATACTCCGTCCTGCTCGATAAATCAGCCCGGTACGTATAGCCTAAACGATCGAAGTTCTTGATTTCTTCCGGCGTTTCAATCTTATTCTCCGCCATAAACCGCACCATCTCTCCCCTTGCCATCTTTGCATAAGTCCCTTTAGTAACGAGCCTGTCGCCCGACATCTCTGCAAAGATACAAGTGATATATGCATCACCCGCTTCCAAGTACATTTCAATACACTTGGAATACTCCTTTGATGCGAGGTTGATGATAACACCCGATCCGTCCCGGACTTCATTGTATAGTTTATTTCCCCAAAATCCATACAAATCCTTATGTCCGTCAATGCCCGCCTTCGCCTGCATTTCTAACCGATATGGAACGACCCCATCCATCGGCTTTAGCACGCCATAAAAGCCGGAAAGGATGCGCAGGTGTTCCTGTACGTAATCAAGATGGCTGTATTCAAATACTGCCGGAGCCATGTACCGATACGCCAGTCCCTCATAAGAAAGGATCGCCGGGGTGAGCATTTCATAT
>CAJUEB010000141.1 GCA_910585135.1 uncultured Eubacteriales bacterium | reverse complement strand
TGTGCTTTGCATGGAGACGAAGGCTGTCACTGGCTATGCGGAAAATGGCGCGTTGCACTATGCGCAGATTATCGTAGAAAAAACGTCTTTTAAGGAGGTTTTCGCTTTTGGCTGCACGGGAGATGAACGCCATCATAAGATCAGGCCGATTTATGTGAATGAAGACGGGTATCAGCTCATGCCGCTTGAAGAAAGTTTCAGGAATTTTTCGCAGGAACGCATTCAGCGCTATTTTCGGGAAAAACTTCGGGGTGAAACGCCGCAGGAGGCGGTCGAGCTGGAGCAGATTTTGAAAAGCGCGTCAGTGCTTCATGAAAGCCTCAGAAATTACGGGCAGCTTAGGGATTCGGAAAAGCCGCTGGTGGTTTCCGCTATTTTGCTGGCTTTGAGCGATCCGACTTTCCGCATGGATTCTTTGATGGGGGATGAAATTCAAACCGACGGGGCGCAGATATATGCGACGCTTTCCGCATATTTGAACCGGCGAAAGATCGATGAGGATTCGAAGCGGGAACGTATTTTAAACCAGTTTACGATTATCAAGGATCGTCCGATTTTGAACCGGAGGGATGACAGGCTGGCGGATGCTGACAGAAAGCACCTTGGAAAGACGCCGCTTCGGTATTTTGCAGAATATTTGAAGCAGAATATTTTGAAGCCTGTTTTTGTCAATTCCCAAGAGGACGTATTGGGGCGGTTTTACAGTGAATTCATCCGTTACGGTGGCGGGGATGGGCAGTCGCTGGGCGTTGTGCTGACGCCGCGCCATATTACAGAGCTGTTTTGCGGACTGGTGGGGCTGAATGCCGCCGATGTGGTTTTTGATCCTTGTTGTGGGACGGGTGGTTTTCTCATTGCGGCGATGACAGAGCTGCAAGGGCTGGCCGAGGATGAAAAGCAGAAAAAGCGGGTGCGGGAAAAACAAATTTATGGGATGGAAATCCGGGAGGATATGTATACTGTTACCTGCACGAATATGCTGCTGCGAAATGCGGGGATCGATCATATTGAATGTGAGGATTTTTTGCAAACGCCCGTTGCCCAGCTGCGAAAAATCGGGTATACGACGGGGTTTATGAATCCTCCATATTCCCAGGCAAAGGGCAAGTCCACGGCGCATTTGTCGGAGCTGCATTTTATCCGGCATTTGCTCGACGGCATGGCGGATAACGGGCTTGCTGTGGTGATCGTGCCACAGTCTTGTATGATCGGGAAAACCGGAAATGACAGGAGGATGAAGGAAGCAATTTTGAAGGAGCATACGCTTGAAGGGGTCATTACGTTAAACCCGAATACATTTTACCGGATTGGGACGAACCCGTGCATTGCGGTTTTCCGCGCCCATGCGCCGCATCCTGCCGGGAAGTATTGCAAGTTTATCAATTTTGAAGATGATGGCTTTGCGGTGAACAAGCACGTTGGTCTTGTAGAGACGGAGCAGGCAAAGGATAAAAGGATTCATTTGCTCGATTGCTGGCATCACGATCGGCCTGCCGATAACAGCTTCATGGTGAAGACGCCGATTAAACCGGGCGACGAATGGCTGCATGCTTTTTATTATTTTAATGATGCGATTCCGGCAGACGAAGATTTGAAGAAGACCATGGCGGATTACCTGACCTTTGAATTTAATATGATAGCCCATGGCAGGGGATATTTGTTTCAGATGGCGGATGAAGGAAAAAAAGGCATTGAAAGAGAGCAATCAAGGGAAACAATGGGGAAATGATGGGCGTTTGATCATAGGAAGCTAGTGGTGGGAAGTTGCGTCGGGGCTGGCATGGGGGAATGCAACTGCGGGTGTGATGGGCGGCGGACTTTACTGGACGGCGTGAAGGCACGGGATTTGCGGCGGAACTGGTGTGGAGGAATGCAACTGCGAGGCAGTTGGCGGCAGAATTGAGCGGCGTGCAGGGGCGTAATTACGGAATCATGAGCGGTGCAAAGGCGGTGTGTGGCGGAGCGTTTTGGTAGCAGGAAGCTGTGCGCTTTGCAGTGATGTTGGCGGCACGAAGATGACCGCCGGTAAGTGTCAAAGGCGCGTGTTTTGCAATGGAAAACGAATGTTGAAAAAATGAAAGCTATGAATCGCATTGAGCGGCATGATGTAAGATGCCAAGAAGGCCATATTGGACGGGATGAAGGTGAATGCATTGAATAACGATTTTAAATTGAAAAAGCTGGACGAGTCACAATGGCGCGCTTTTCAGGTTGCTGATTTATTTGACGTTAAGATAGGCAAAAGCATCGACGGCAATAAAGTGGATAAGGAAAACGGGCGGATTGCGTACATCACCAGGCGGGAAAGCAACAATGGCCTGGATGGGTTTATTGCAGGAGACGAGGCTCTGTTAAATGAAGTCTGCCCGGTGATTACGATCGGAAACGAAACGGCCGAGCCTTTTGTACAAGGATATCCCTTTTTTACGGGGACAAAGGTCAATATCCTGATTCCAAAAGATGATCTATCAAAGTATGCGCTTTTATTTATCGCATGCTGTCTGCGGATGCATAAATCGAAATATTCTTATTGTTATACGGTGAATTCAACACGGCTGCGGCAGCAGAGGGTTTTGCTTCCGGCAGGGGCGGACGGTCAGCCGGATTATGACTTTATGGAACAGTATATGAAGCAGATCGAAGCGGAACTATTGCGGGATTATTTGCATTTGCGGCAGGATACTGGCGGGATTTCGAGCGTGGCTTTGGATGTGAATGCGGCAGATACCGACGGAGATCCGAAAGTAAATATGGCGGGTGTTGGCGGGATTTCGGGCGGTAATACAGTGAATCCTGGCAAGATTTCGGAAGCAAATCAAGTGGATTTTAGCGAGGATTCGGATGATGATCAGGAGGAGATGACTGGGTAAGATTTGTGTGGTATACTAAATACATAAAATGATACGATGCGTGAAATGACATACAAAAAGCGCAAGGCATTCACAAGGTGGTGGCTGCCGTAAAAGGAGGCGCGCTATGCAGGGTTATAACTGTATCATGGTATACCATCAGCAAAACGACAGGCTGCTTTTTTGCAAACGGCTCAAAGACCCGTATAAAGGCATGTACAATTTAGTGGGCGGCAAGATCGAGCCGGGTGAAAAGGGCATATCGGCGGCGTACCGGGAGCTTGAGGAGGAAACGGGGATTACGGCGGATGATATTACGCTGTCTCATATGATGGATTTCACCTATTATAACCAGGACTGTTATGTGGAAATTTATGTAGGAACGCTTCGCGGGGACGTGACGCTGCGGACGGAGTTTCATCCTCTGTGCTGGATGTCACTCGATGAGGATTTCTTTGATTTGGAGCGGTTTGCAGGGGAGGGCAATATCGGCCACATGGTGCAGCAGGTCAATCGATACGGGCGGGGGATCGTGCGGCAGGAATAAAGCGCGATATCATTTTTATCGAGCCGTGGAATATATGGGCGAGGCTTTCTTCATGGGGTTACGAGAGGGTTTGTGAACAGCAGGAAATCAAGGGACGGGCTGGAAACGAGTCAGGATACCGGCAGTTTTCCCGCTCTGATTCTCTTGATTTTTTATAAAAACGGTTTTTGAGAGAAAATCGAAGGGTTTCATTCATCTTTTTATGCAAAAGCTGCACGTTTTCTCTTGGAGGGGCAATTCTTTTAATGTTTCAGAGAATTTGAGGGGTAATTTTCTCTGAAAATCCCATTTTTTTTAAATGATAGAGAATTTCTTTGTCGAAGTGGGGTTTCGGCCCGATTTGACACCTGATTTCCCGCTGGATTCTCTTAAAATAGCGAATTTTTGTTTTTTGAGAGAATCGCAGCCGGGAATCCAATTTCTCCCCTTTTTTCCTTTTCATAGAATTGCAGCTGGGATTCCTATTTCTCCCCCCCCTTTTGAGGGAATCACAGGTCAGGTTTTCGTTCCTTGTTTTTTAAACATTGCGGCGGGAGAAGCAAAGCTCTGCTTTTTCAGAACGATGCGGATGCTTGGGGATTCAAATCTTTGGGTTTTATTTTATCTCGTTTCCGGTAGATCATTCCATTCGCTTCCCCTGCCTGCGTTTCTTGTCCAATCTGTTTGGCAAACTCACAATCATTTTCTGTATTTTTCCCCATAAGTTGTTTCATTTTCAGGTAAAATAAGGTATACTAATTAATTAGACTATATCAATGAATTTCGCAAGGAGGGCTGCGTTTCATGAGCAGCGGCATTATCGGCAATATAGCTGTGATCATAATTCTTATCGTCCTTTCTGCATACTTTTCGGCGACGGAAACGGCGTTTACTTCCGTCAACCGGATCAGGCTGAAAAATATGGCGGGGGATGGTGATAAAAAGGCGGAGAAGGTACTAAAGCTGTCGGAAAAATACGATAAACTGCTCACCACTATTTTAGTAGGAAATAATATCGTGAATATAACGATGACATCAGTTGCAACCGTCATGTTCATCAGTCTGTTCGGCGCTTACGGCGCGACGATAGCGACTGTGACGATAACCGTCATCGTACTGATTTTTGGAGAAATAACGCCGAAGAATATTGCCAAAGAAACGCCGGAAAGCTTTGCGATGTTTTCAGCATCCATAATCGGGGCGCTGATGGCCATTATGACGCCGGTCAATTATGTCTTTACCAAGTGGAAGCAGCTCGTGGCAAAGGTGTTTAAGCTGAATACCGACGATACCATCACCGGGGACGAGATCCTGACCATGGTAGAGGAGGCAGAGCATGCAGGAGGAATTGAGCAGAACCATAGCGAGCTGATTCGGAATGCGATTGGATTTTATGAACTGACTGCCGAGGATGTGATGACGCCGAGGCCGGAAATGGAAGCCATCGACATAACCTGTACGGAGGAGGAATTGGCGGAGATCTTCAAACGCACCGGCTATTCCCGCCTTCCCGTATACGAAGAGGATATCGATAAGATAATCGGCATTATCAATCAAAAGGATTTCCATAATGCCGTTGCAGGAACGGGAAAAAACATCGCTGATTATGTAATTCCTGTCGTATTTGTCAGCACCGCTATTAAACTAGCCGATTTGCTGAAAAAAATGCAGCAGATGACGACCCATATGGCGATCGTGATCGATGAATATGGCGGCACGGAAGGTCTTGTTACGATGGAGGATATTATCGAGGAGCTGGTCGGGGAAATCTTTGACGAGCATGACGCCGTGATTTCCCAAGATATCATGCCGCTTCAAAACGGCAGCTTCCGCGTAAAGTGCAGCGCTAATATCAGCAAGGTTTTTGACTATTTCCAGATCGAGGAAGAAACAGACGTGATGACTGTCAACGGCTGGGTTGTCGTGCAGCTGGACAAGCTGCCTGCGAAAAACGACCGTTTTGAAACGGTTATCGATGGTAAAAAGCTGACGGCGAGAGTAACCAAGGCGGATGAACGGAAAGCGATAGAAATCAATCTGACTGTGCAAGAAATAGAAAAACCGGAGGAAACAGAAAGGGGACGAAATCATGGGCTTAATGGAAAAGATATTCGGAGATCTGAACGAAAAGGAAGTGAAAAAGGTCTCTAAAATAGCGGATCGCGTGATGGCATACGACGAGACGATGCAGGCGATGACAGATGAACAGCTTCGCGGCAAGACAGACGAATTCAAAAAACGCCTAAAGGAAGGCGAAACGCTGGATGATATTCTGCCGGAGGCTTTCGCGGTGTGCAGGGAAGGCGCTTTGCGAAGCCTGGGCATGAAACACTTCTATGTACAGGTGATCGGCGGTATCGTGCTGCACCAGGGCAGGATATCCGAGATGAAAACCGGTGAAGGTAAAACGCTTGTGGCGACGCTTCCGGCATACCTCAATGCCTTAGAAGGAAAAGGCGTCCACGTCGTTACTGTCAATGATTACCTGGCAAAGCGTGACATGGAGTGGATGGGAAAGCTCTATACTTTTCTCGGTCTTACGGTGGGCTGCGTGGTTCACGGCATAACGGAGGAACAGAGACGGGCGGCTTACCAGGCAGATATCACCTATGGCACGAACAATGAATACGGTTTTGATTATCTGCGCGATAACATGG
>CAJUEB010000140.1 GCA_910585135.1 uncultured Eubacteriales bacterium | reverse complement strand
GGACAAAATGCAAAAAACAAATCACAGCATTTCCTTATTGCACCAAGCTCTGTCAGGAGGTTCAGTATGTCATTTAAAAACAACACCCAATGGGATATCAAGAAAATTTTCGCTGCGATCATGTGTGCCCTCATCGCAATCATGTTTCTCTCATCACTAATCAGAATGGGATTTGCCATATTGCGCTTATTGTTTGGGCTTTTTTGTCTTTACCTCGCCTTCGCTTTTTTCAAATCTGCAAAGCAATAACGGATCATATCTCCCGTTCCTGCAAAAAGAGCAAGTATTTATCCTGCGAGCTTGCCGGCAAAACCATATATTTCTGACCTTTCCGATCCGTCAGCCGCTTTGCAGAAATCGGATGCTCTGTTATCATAAGCGGAATATTCCCAAAAGAAGACATCTCCGTCTCATGAGAGAACTGTAAAACCTCCACGCCGATCTCGTCAAACGCTTTCACGCTTTGATGATTATACACATTGAGGCCATAATCCCCGTAAACCCGAACCCCTGCCGTTTGGAATTTTTCGATCCAGCCAAGGTTTCCAATCAAAATACCTGTATCGGCAACTCGTTTGCATATCTTCTGGAAATTGTCTTTTATATATCGATCTAAGTTTCCTTTTGAAACATTCAGAATATACGGTATCACGTTGCAACGCTTCCCGCCAGCAAACCGATTCAACATACTGGTTAACTGTCTGGAGGTTTCATCGTCCATGTAAAGCGCAATCGGGATGCAAAGCATCACGTTTTCGTATTTCGCAAGCATTTTCGTGAAGGCTGCGGGCGCAGGCAATTCATTGCCATATAAATGAATGAGCGTACTGCCATATCCAATTTCCGAACTGCGATGGCTGATTTCGACCCTACCTCGTCCGGCATTCGTTTCATTACACATAGCGTCCGATTCATGACGCCCGGTTTCCACTTCACTGCATCTCCCGTCTGCTGCCCTGCATCCGAGTGCTGTCTCGCCGTGCTTTATTTCTGCCAATTTTTCTTCTGTAAGCCCAATGCGGCTGGTTTGGCATTTTGCTTCGATCAAACATCTGACCGCTTGCCGCCGCATATCGTTCAGCACAGACACTGGAACAGAAATGCCCTGCGCCAAATCAATCGTGACCTTTTCCGCTACAAACGCAGTATTGCCCAGCTTACAAAGCTGGTTTTTAACCCGTTCTTCATCCAGCGGTTTATGAATCGCTTTTTCTGAAACGCGATTTCCACGAACTGTAATCCAGTCCCCCTGCCCCTGTGGCGAACCGCCTTGCCTCTGCTGCGAACTGCCCCGCTTTTGCGGCGAACCATCTTGTTCCTGCGACGGTCTGCCTTGCTTTTTCTTCAAATCGCCCTGTTTTTGCGGTGAACCATCCAGCTTTTGCGGCAAGCCATCTTTTTCAGCAAAGAGGCCAACCTCCCGGATCGAAAGAACCGGCAGCTTCCCTAGTTCCGCAGTAAATTTCATTTCCACTGGAACGCGACGAATAAAATCACTCGCATAGGATTGTTCAGCCTCCGCCAGCAGCCGCTTATCCGTCACCTTATAAACACGATCGCCCGGGCTTACCTTGCCCTTGATATCACCGATTCGCAGACAGCCATCCGGCAGGGGTTTCAGATAAGAAATCACGTTTCCCACCGTTTTCCTGCTGTAAATTTCCACGCCATCGCCCACGGAAAGGCTGCCGCCGTCAGGCTTCACATCCACCAGGGTGCTTCCCGCCCGCACGGATTGTACCGTTCCAACATATGTTCCCCGGTTTTTCGGGCTGTCTCCCGACAAAAGCGCATGACCCGGATTCCCGTAAAAGTACCCTTTGCTAAAGCCGCCCCTGTTGAAAACCTGCATAAGCCGCTTCTTATCATCCGCCTGCACCTTTACATCGCCCGTTTTCTGATACTGGTCAAGGTACTTGCGATAAACCGATGTGACGAGCGCCACGTATTGCGGTGATTTTAGCCGGCCTTCTATCTTAAACGAATCGATCCCCGCCCTGCAAAGCTGCGGGATATCCTCTAGCAAGCAAAGATCCTTCGGACTGAGCAAGAATGATTTTTCCCCTTTTTCATTTTCATAAGGAAGCCTGCACGGCTGTGCGCAAAGTCCGCGGTTTCCGCTGCGCCCACCCGCTCCGCCCAGGATTCTGCTCATTTGGCACTGGCCTGAATAGCACATGCATAACGCTCCATGAACGAAGGCCTCCACCTCGCATGACTGATCCGCCTGATGGCACGCCGCCGTCAACTCTTCCAATTCCGCAAGGCCAAGTTCCCGCGCAGGGACGATCCGGCAAAACCCCAGCTTCCTGACCGTATCCAGCGCCCATTTGTTATATACCGTTCCCTGTGTTGACAAATGCATTGGCAGATCGGGCAAATATTCCCGGACGAGCCGCGCCAGTCCCATATCCTGGAGAATGACCGCATCCGCACCCACCTTGTAAAGAGAATGAATGTATGAAAACGCCTCAAAAAGCTCATCATCCCTGATGAGCGTATTGATGGTGATATAAGCTTTCACATTTCTGATATGTGCATAATCGATCGCCTTTTGCATATCGCTAAACTCGAAATTATCCGCTTTTATGCGTGCATTGAACAAAGGGCCTCCCATGTAAACGGCATCCGCGCCATTTTGCACTGCTGCCGAAAGCTGCGGAAAGCCGCCTACGGGCGCTAAAAGTTCTGGAATACGATAGCTCATCTTGCTCGATACCTTTCTCTGGAAATTTACTCGGTTGATAACCAATCTATCATAGTATATAATAGGTTGAGGCCTGTGGACAAGAGTCCGGTCAGCCGTTTTGCAAATTATCGAAATAAATATGGGAGACTGGGATATGAACAAAGTAAAAAATATGATGAAGGACAATTCTTTTATCAAAGGAAGTTTTTTTATCCTTTTCAATGCGGCGCTTCTTTATGTGATGTATTTCATCATCAAGAATATCGGCTCAATCTCGGAGAAATTTTTTTTCGCCATAGATACCCTGATCGCTGCGTTTTGGCCGCTCATCATCGGCCTGGTTCTGGCATATCTGCTAAATCCGCTCTCGGAATTTATTGATGACAAGCTCGTAACGAAGCTGATCCGTATGCCGGATGATCCCATTAAAGCAGAAAAAAGACAAAACCTAAGCCATTTCATCAGCGTAATCCTGACGATTCTAATTGTGATCGCGGCGATCATCGCCATTATATATGGATTCACGGTGCTGCTGATCGGAAAAGTCGTGTTCAGCGACCTTTCTACTTTGATCCATGATTTTATGACGGCAGCGCTCAGCTATGAAAATACATTACGAAACTGGATCGCGACCAACGTTCCGAACGATATGCTTTCTGAAAGGCTGAGTGAGGCCGCTAATATGCTGATTGGATGGATCAGGGATAACATCAGCTTTGCCTCCGTTCTTGGCACGTTCACCAATATCGGCGGCAGCCTGCTGAATGTCCTGATTGGCGTCATTGTCTCCATTTACTTAATGAAAGACAAGAAATTTTTTCTCGGGCTTTGGAGAAAATTCCTTCATCTGACACTGCCGCAAAAGGGCAATGCTATCATCACGGAAACATTGAGCGAAGTCAACGACGTTCTCTCAAAATTTATCCGGGGCGCTTTGCTGGATGCCTTGATCATCGCAATTTTATCCTCCATCGGATTGACGCTCATGGGGCTTGAGGCGGCTGTCCTGATCGGGGTATTTGCAGGGATCTGCAATGTGATTCCTTATTTCGGGCCTGTGCTCGGCATGATCCCCGCATTCCTCATGGGATTGTTTACCGAGGGGCTGTGGGAAGGAATTCTGGCAATTATCATATTGTTCGTGATCCAACAAATCGACGCCAATTTCATTTATCCGAGAATCGTCGGTTCTTCAACGGGGCTTCATCCCCTCATGGTACTGCTGGCAATCAGCGTCTTTGGCTATTTCGGCGGCATTTTAGGGATGCTGCTGGCTGTGCCGATCGCGGGCATCATTCAGGTTTTTGTCGTGAAATGGGCGACTGGAAAAGAACAAAAGCTCAGTGGGAAAAAGGACGATGCGGGCGCAGAGGCAGATGCAGATGCATAAAGAAGATGCGACAGGGTGCAAATGCGACGAGCAAAGAAAAACAGCCGCTATTATCTGATAAAATTTTACAAGCTCTATATAAATAAAATTTTTCATCTTATTTGTATAGAGTTTACAGGTTTTACAGCACGATACATAGCACATACATAAAACAACCGTATAAAAACAATAAAAAAGAAGCTGCCACATCAGATGTCTTTTTTCTTCGCCAATTAAATAGCCTCCTACGATAATTTGATTTTACCATAGAAGGCTATCTTTTTGTTTAATTTACAGATTTTTCCGAACTTGTTGACAAACTTTTTTCAAAGGATTATCTGCCACATATTGATTTCGTATTTGAAGAGAAGGCTATATATTGTTACAAGCTATTGGCCAATTTCTTTGTAAGGCAGTTTGTCCACAGGTCCTTTTCTTCATAGTCTCCGCTAAAGTCATGTGCCGCTTCACGATTTCGGCAATTTACGAGTCCGTTGATGCACCGTTTCGCCCATTTATGCGCCGTTGCTTCGTGAGCCTGTTCGTTTCGAATTTTATTTCATCAATTCGTGATCGTTACTGTCGAATTTCGCCTTCATGAATTCACAGTTTTATTCATTTCGCCCTCATGAAGCTGCGGTTCCTTCGATTCACGGAAATCTGTTTTTACCTGAATTTTCCTGGCGATATAAACCGCTGGCGTATCGGCAATGCTCGTCACGATAAATACAACATAGCAGCCAACGCATATGCTGACAAGGGTCTGTGCATCGTAGATGCCCCAAAATGCGGCCAGGTTATATAATACCGTATTCAGCGCCTGCGAAACGAGCGTAGAAAAATTATTTCTCACCCATAAAAACCGAGTCGCATCGCCACAAATCCTCGTAGTAAACGCCCACCATTTATGGTAAAGCCACACATCGAACCGCTGGCAAATCGCATATACGATAAGACTTGCCAAGATAATCCGCGGCGTATTGGAAAATATCACAGAAAAGCTTTCCCCTGCCCAGTCACTGCCGGATGGTGTATATAAAAGCCAGCTTTGAGAAATGACGATAAACACAATAGAAGCTGTAATCCCCAGCATAACCGCTTTCTTTGCTGTCTCCTTGCCTTCCCGTTCGCTCAAAATATCCGTCACCAGGAAAGTCGATGCAAACAACACATTGCCCAGCGTCTGCTCGATTCCAAAAGCTTCCACTACGCGCAGTACCTCGATATTCGCAAGGATCGTGGCAATCGCCGTCCAGCAAAACAAACCGGCAATGCCAAAGAAGCGATACATCAACATCACCGCACTGTAGATTACAACGATTGATCCCACCAGTAAAATTTCATTATTCATTTTTTATTCTCCTTAGTTTTGTTTTAAGACAGGATGGTTTCGAACTGTCTATTTTTTCGCGCGCCTTCCCGCACGCGTTATCTTCGCACGTTTCGCTAGCCCTGCGCTTTCCACGCTTTCGCCACTGCCTCCGCTACGATATCGGCTGCACCCGGATAGAATGCGCTGGGAATAATATAATCTGCACGTAATTCATCCTCTTTGATGATTCCTGCGAGTGCGAAGGCTGCCGCCGTCTTCATTTCTTCGGTAATTCGTTTGGCTCTCGCCGCCAGAGCGCCCTTGAACAATCCGGGGAAAATCAGCACGTTATTGATCTGATTCGGATAATCGGATCTCCCTGTCCCTACGACTGCCGCCCCAGCTTCCACCGCCAGATTCGGCAAAATCTCAGGCTCAGGGTTTGCCATAGCGAAAATCAACGGATTTTTGTTCATCGTTTTGATCATATCCTGGGTAAGCACCCTGGCTGCGGAAACACCGATGAACAAATCCCTTCCCAACACAGCATCTGCCAGGCTTCCGCTGATCTGCCCGGCATTGGTGATCGCGGCTAGCCGCTTCTTTGCTTCATTCAGATCCGTCCGATCCTTTGTCAGAATTCCTTTGCTGTCACAGGCCACGAT
>CAJUEB010000139.1 GCA_910585135.1 uncultured Eubacteriales bacterium | reverse complement strand
TGAGCCGGGGCGGGCTGAAGCTGGAAAAAGCCCTGAAAACCTTTGATTTTTCCCTTAGCGGAGCGGTCGCTGCCGATATCGGCGCATCGACGGGCGGTTTTACGGATTGTATGCTGCAAAAGGGCGCGTCTAAGGTTTTCGCAATAGATGTAGGCTACGGGCAGCTCGATTGGAAGCTGCGAAATGACCCGCGGGTCGTGAATTTGGAAAAAACCAATGTGCGGTATCTGGATTTGAATGCCGTCGATGCAGAGTTAGACTTCATCAGCATCGATGTGTCTTTTATTTCTCTGCGGCTGGTTTTTCCGGTAGCGGCAAAGCTGCTTTCCGGGAAAGGCAGTCTCGTTTGTCTGGTGAAACCGCAATTTGAAGCGGGCAGAAGCCAGGTGGGAAAAAAGGGGATCGTAAGGGATGCGGGCGTACATAAAGAAGTGATCCGAAATGTCGTCGGCTATGGCCTTGATAACGGGCTTTACAGCCACGGATTAACATATTCGCCGGTAACCGGAACGAAGGGAAACATCGAATATCTGCTCTATATGAAAAAATCACCTGCCGGGCAGATGCCGGATATCGATAAGGTTGTCATAGACTCCCACCGGGAGCTAGTATAAAAATGATTGAATAATAAAAGGAGAGTAAAGAAATGCAGTTATCAAAGAGAGTGGAGGCAATGGGGCATTCGCCGATCAGGAAATTCAATGTGTACGCGATTGAAGCTGAGGGAAAGGGCAAGAAGATTTATCATCTCAATATCGGTCAGCCGGATATCGAAACGCCCCCTTGCTTCATGGAAGCCATCAGGGGGTTTGACAAAAAAGTAATCGCATACTCGGAGTCAGGCGGCGAAACTGTTTTACAGGATGCGATTTCCAATTACTTTAAGGGCTATGGCATGGATTTCGGACGGAGGGATCTGATGATAACCAATGGCGGTTCAGAAGCGCTCAACATGGTTTTCACATCAATTTTAAATCCCGATGATGAAGTCCTCATCGCAGAACCTTTTTATACCAATTACCATACCTTCATCACCGCTGCCGGCGGAAAAGTTGTCCCGTTGACAACCAAGGCAGAAGAGGGATATGATTATGCGAAGAGGGAATTGATCGAAGCTGCGATCACGCCAAAGACAAAAGCCATATGCTGTATCAGCCCAGGCAACCCGACGGGAAGAGTCCTTACGCTAGAGGATATGCAGCTCATCGGCGATATCGCAAAGGCTAATGACTTATGGATCATCGCAGATGAAGTATACCGTGAGTTTGCATATGACGACAGGGAAACCACCTCTTTCGGGATGCTTTCCGACCTTTCGGACAGAGTGATCATTATCGACTCTATTTCCAAGCGGTTTTCTGCCTGCGGGGCCAGAATCGGCTGCATCGCCAGCAAAAATGCTGACCTGATGGATGCGATCATGAAACTCGCACAGGGCAGGCTGTGCTGCCCGACCCTGGATCAGATCGGCGCAGCAGCGCTTTATCAGCTCGACAAATCTTATTATGATGAGGTGAAAGCGGAATACGAAGCGCGGCGGGATGTGGTCTACGAGGAGCTGATGAAGATTCCTGGAGTTGTATGCCAGAAGCCGGGCGGCGCATTTTATCTGACCGCTAAGCTTCCGGTTAAAAACGTGGAGGATTTTTTGATTTATCTTTTGACAGAATTTGAAGACAACGGCGAATCCGTTATGTTTACGCCGGCAGCCGGTTTTTATGGGACGCCTGGGCTTGGCAAGGATGAGATCCGTATCGCCTATGTGCTGAAGAAAGAGGATATGCGGCGGGGCGTAGAGTTGATCCGTCTGGGCATGGAAGCATACAACAACAAATAGAAACGAGGTTATATGATAATGGCAGCGCCAAAGCTATCACCGATGATGCAGCAATACATGGATATCAAGAAAAATTACCAGGATTGCATCCTTTTTTTCAGGCTCGGTGATTTTTATGAGATGTTCTTCGATGACGCGGATACTGCATCCCGTGAGCTGGAACTGACATTGACAGGGAAAAATTGTGGTATGGAGGAAAGGGCTCCCATGTGCGGAGTTCCTTTCCATTCTGCCGAAACATATATCGCCCGCCTCGTAGAGCGCGGCTATAAGGTAGCGATCTGTGAGCAGACGGAAGATGCGGCTTCTGCAAAGGGCATCGTCAAACGCGAGGTTATACAGATCGTAACGCCTGGCACGGTCGTCAGCAGCGCGATGCTGAAGGAAACGGAAAACAATTACATCGCATCCGTCTATGCAGACGATGCGTCGATCGGCATTGCATACTGCGATGTATCCACAGGCGAAATATGCCTCACGGCGCTTTCGGAAGCCGGACGCCGTGAAAACCTGTTAAACGAGCTGGTGAAAATCAACGCCCGGGAAGTGATCATGAACGCTGCGACCTGTGAGAGAATCGATGCGGAAGAGATGAAGCCTGTCACAGAGGCTTATTTTAATATCATCGAAGAATCGTATTACAGGCCGGAGGCGGTAAGGGATGCCATTAAGCGGCAGTTTAAGACTTCCGCGCTCTTCGGGCTGGGAATCGAAGAAGATTCGGTTTCCGAAGCAGCCTTGGGTTCGCTGCTCCTTTATCTTTTGGAAACCCAGAAAAACAGCCTGGATCACATCGCCGACCTCAATACCTACTCCATAGACCAGCATATGTCGCTGGACAAATCCACAATTAAAAACCTGGAGCTTACGGAGACCCTTTTTGAAAAGAAGCGGAACGGGTCTCTTTTAGGCGTACTCGATAAGACCAATACCGCGATGGGAGCGCGGAAGCTAAAACAGTGGATCAGGGAGCCGCTGAACCATGTGGAAAAAATACGGGACAGGCTGGATGCGGTAGAGGTGCTTTTAGACGATGTCCTGGCCAGAAATAATCTCAGGGAACATTTAAGACGCGTCTATGATTTCGAACGGCTGACCGGGCGGATCGCCTGCGGCAGCGCTAATGGAAAAGACCTGATCGCACTGCGGAATTCATGTGCGGTCCTCCCGGATATCAAAGCGGAATTAAAGCATGCCGACGCAAATCTGCTTCGTGCATTGACCCAGGAAATGCATTCACTGGAGCAGGTTTACAGCTTAATCGATACGAGCATCGTGGAAGACCCACCGTTTACGATCAAAGAAGGCGGCATCATAAAGCCTGGATTTTCTGCGGAACTGGATGAGCTGAAAGCCTCGATCAAGGATGCGCAGGACTGGATCGCCGGGCTGGAAGGAACAGAACGGCAGCGCACGGGGATCAAGAATCTCAAGGTTGGCTATAACAAGGTATTCGGCTATTATCTCGAAGTGACCAAATCCTATTACGATTTGATTCCAGACAATTATATCCGCAAGCAGACGCTCGTCAATTGTGAGCGGTTCATCACGCCTGAACTAAAGGATACGGAACGTCTGGTACTCAACGCCGAATCGAAAATCAACCAGATGGAATATGAGCGTTTCATAGAAGTACGGCAGAAATTGCATGCGCATATCAGGGAAATCCAATCGACCTCCAAGGCCATTGCGGAGCTGGATGTACTGCTATCCTTTGCAGAAGTCAGTGAAAAAAACGATTATGTCAAGCCGGAGGTTGACGCAAGCGATGTATTGACCATTCACAAAGGGCGTCATCCGGTCATTGAGCAGACGATCCGCGATGGTGTTTTTGTCAGCAATGACACCTATCTCAACAGGGCCGACCAAAGCCTGCTCTTGATCACAGGACCGAACATGGCTGGTAAATCTACTTATATGCGCCAGACTGCATTGATGGTCTTAATGGCACAGGCCGGATGCTTCATTCCGTGTGAAAGCGCCCATATCGGCGTATGCGACCGCATATTTACCCGTATCGGGGCTTCCGATAACCTGGCGCGGGGACAGAGTACATTCTTTGTAGAAATGAGCGAGCTTTCGTACATTTTAAATACAGCGACCGAAAAAAGCCTGGTGATCCTGGATGAGATCGGCAGGGGAACGAGTACATACGACGGTCTTTCCATCGCTTTTGCAGCAGCGGAATACCTGTGCAAACCAAACCGAAAAATAAGAACGCTGTTTGCAACCCATTACCACGAAATGACGAGCTTGGAGGGACCGCTGGAAGGCGTTACGAATCTCAATGTGGATGTTGCCGAGGAAAACGGAAATATCGTATTTCTCCATAAAATTGTGAAGGGAAGCGCCAGCAGAAGCTACGGAATTCATGTGGCAAAGCTGGCAGGCGCGCCGCGGGAGCTTTTGGAACGGGCAAAGCAGCGGCTCGTAGAACTGGAATCGGAGAATGGGCAAGCGCGGCTGTCGTTTGACGGGATACCATATGAAGGAGGGCGTATCAAAGACGGCGCAGAAAACGGGGAAGTGCAGCTTTCGCTTTTCGCATCACTTCCAGATCCGATGGTAAGCAGGCTGAAATCCCTGGATCTGATGAATACGACGCCATCAGAGGCGTTAAAAATATTAGAGGAATTAAAGAAGCAGCTATGATCAAAATACTGGATAAACACGTGGCTGATAAAATCGCCGCAGGAGAAGTCATCGACCGCCCTGTTTCCATCATCAAGGAATTACTGGAAAATTCACTGGATGCAGGCGCTGATCACATTACCATCGAAATCCGCAAGGGTGGGAAGGATTATATCCGCATTACGGACAATGGATGCGGCATTGCCGCTGGTGAAGCCGAGCTTGCCTTTGCACGTCATGCTACCAGCAAGATCACCTCTGCCGAAGACCTGGATTCCATCGAAACCCTGGGATTTCGGGGAGAGGCACTTGCCAGCATCTGCGCGGTAGCCAGGGTCGAGCTGATTACGAAAACCATTTCCAGCAAGACAGGACGCCATCTGATCCTCGAAGGCAGTAAGCTCCTTGAAAATACGGCAACCGGATGTCCGGACGGTACGACGGTAACGGTTCGCGATCTATTTTACAACGTTCCGGCCAGAAAAAAATTCCTCGCTTCAGACAGTGCGGAAACACGGCGGATCGTCGATATGGTTTCCCGTATCGCACTATCCTATGGAGATGTCAAATTCAATCTGATCAACGGCTCATCCAAAGTTTTTTCCACGCGCGGGAACGGAAATATTTTAAATAACATTATCAGCATTTATGGAAGTGATACGGGCAGGGAACTCCTGCCGGTGGAAAGCAGCAGGGGCGGTTTTCTCCTCAAAGGTTTTATTTCACCTCCGGCGGTATCTGCTCCATCCAGAAGCAGACAGATTTTCTGTGTCAACGGCAGGGTCATATCCAGCGATGTCTTGGAAAAAGCGCTTGATGCGGCTTATCGGGAAAAATTATTTCACGGCAGATTTCCGCTGGCGTTTCTTTTTCTTGCCATGCCGCCAGATAAGCTGGACGTCAATGTGCATCCGACAAAGAAAGAGGTTCGTTTTGATGATCCTTTTGAAGTATCGGATTTTGTCGCCGACGCCGTAAGAGCGGCGCTGTCCATCAAAGGATCGCTTCCGCAGATCAGGCACGAGCATATCAAACCGCTTCAACATACGGGACGGGGACAAAAGGAGGCTCAAGCAGGAAAAAAATTGCAGGATATGCGTGAAACGCAAACCGTGCAAGAAGTGAAAGCAATGCAGGAAATGCAAGAAGTGCAGTATGCATTTGCATCAGCGAAAGAGTTGCAAAGAGATGTTGCTGTCGCAGAGGAGGTTGACGTAAAAAATATATTGTCAAGCATGCGCCAGGAGCAGATCACACAGGATGCCAGGCAAATGCAAAATTTGTTAGAGCCGGAAAAACCGGAGACCGCGCCTTTTGATTTTGGTGCGCTGCGCTTCAAAGGAACGATTTTCAATACTTATATCATGGCTGCCGACGAAGACAGTTTCTATTTGATCGATCAACATGCTGCCCATGAACGCGTATTTTATGAACGGCTGCTTGCGCAGTATAACAATGCTGAAAAGGTGCGCCAGCCATTGCTCATGCCCTTACAGTTTAACGTTGCCGCGCAGGTTACGGCTACGGAAGAAGCTTGGCATGCGCAGGTATGCAGCATGGGATATGAGATCGAGTTTTTCGGCAACAATACTTATCTGG
>CAJUEB010000138.1 GCA_910585135.1 uncultured Eubacteriales bacterium | reverse complement strand
TCGATATATGCGGTCGGCGTCACGCAGACAGGGCAGCCCGGCCCTGAAATCAGCTTTATTTTTGGGGAGATCAGGCTTCTGATGCCATTTTT
This sequence comes from uncultured Eubacteriales bacterium, assembly GCA_910585135.1. Lineage (GTDB taxonomy): Bacteria > Bacillota > Clostridia > Peptostreptococcales > Anaerovoracaceae > Lentihominibacter. The sequence continues at coordinate 6,049 of CAJUEB010000138.1, read as the reverse complement.
GAAAATCGATGCCGTATGCGTGCCGCATACCTCCATAATCTTCAGTTCCCTGCCATCATACCCTTGTAAATATTCGATCACTTGTTTTATTTCCATAGCGATATTTCCGCAGAATTTACTGCAAATCCTCCAACTCCGTGAACAAATCGATCAATTCCTGCGCCTTGTCCTGCTCCATTACTTCGATCGCACAGCCCGCATGGACTAACACATACTGTCCTGGCTTCGGCGCTACCAGTCCGATATTAACATCGACCAAGTTCCCGTTAAAATCCGCTTTCGCGTTCGTTCCGTTTATTTCAATTACTTTTCCCGGTATTGCGATACACATACCATCAACTCCTTCATTCCGCTTTTCGCACCGCGTGGCTCGTTTGCCACTGCGAAAGCGATTTATTGTTTTACGCTGCGCAGCATGTTTGCCGCACGATCTTCCCTGTCTGAAGCACGAGCTTACTCCGCCTGCACCTCTTCTGGGATTTTGCAGACATTGATCCAGGCGATCGCTTTCGAATATTCCATCAATTCCTCGCAGGTCAGTTCGATCGCGCTGTTGCTGCTGCCGCACGCCGGAAACACGGTATCAAACCGCTGCATAGACACATCCGCAAAAACATCCACCGCATCGCTGTCAATTGCAAAGGCACACACGCCGCCTACGGCATGGCTTGTGTATTCCAGCACTTCTTCAGCCGTCAGCATTTTCGCTTTGAAGCCAAAGAATTTCTTAAATTTACCGTTGTTAATTTTACTGTCTCCCGCCGTCTGAACCAATATGCATCCGCCGTCAGGCTTTTTGAACGATATCGTCTTGCAAATCCTGGCAGGTTCTGTCCCCACCGCTTCCGCCGCCAACTCTACTGTCGCGCTGGAAGTTTCAAATTCCATAATTTTATCATCTATTCCAAGCTCTTTAAAATATGCCCTTACCTTTTCGATTGCCATGCCTGCTCCTTTCCATATCGTAAACCGATTCATGTATAAAACACAAAGGGTTCTCATGCTAGCTATCAGCGCTGCCAGCCATGCGTACATACAGCGCAAACGATTTCCCTGAAACCGATCCGCATCGCCTGCCTGCGTCTTTGGCGGGAGTTCCCTCTTAAATCAACAGACGCCGCATCCCGCACCTTTAACCGATATAAGTTTATCACGTTTTCTTCCATTCGTAAATATACCGTCAAAAAAAGAAGGCGCTGCCCTCTAAACGATTTGAACCGCTCCCCTCCAAAAAGACAAGAGAAAAACAAAATCTTGCCGTTTGGAAGGGAGCATACGGATCTTAGAAAGCAGCCCCTTATCATCCTAATTATCAATTTATCATCAATCTAAATTTATTGATCCTGTTCGTCTTCTCTCCCTTTGCTATGCTTCATCGCAATACCGCAGGACAGCGCAAATCCGCCCCAAAGACCGACACAGCCGATGATCATCATGACGATTGCACCTGTACTCATTACGCCACCTCCTTGTGTGAGATCTTATTCAGATCCTGGTAGCCGTCCTTGCCCTTCATGAAGTTCAGGACGATTCCTGCGATCACGACAAAGGCGATCATGCCCCAGCCAAAGACTGCGACATCCCTGACAAGATAGCCGCCATAGCCATCCTTGATAAAACTGATCGTATTCAGCACGATCATAACGCCCAGCACGATAACTGTTACGATTTTAAGCGCATAAATCCACCATTTACCGATGCTGAAATTCGAAAACCGGTTGGCTTCCTGGCGCAGCTTTTCCAGAGGGAAAAACCAGCCGACCAGAATCACTTCGATCAACCCGCAAGCCACGATCCCGATATTATTGACAAACGCATCCACGATGTCCAGAATATTCAGCCCCGCACCTGTAATGAACAGAAGACTGAGAAGGAAGGAAGGCACTACGACAACGGTCGTCGCCTTCGTATGGTTCATGTCAAATTTATCATGCATTCCTGAAATAACCGCCTGTAAAATGGAAACAAGCGATGTCAGCCCCGCAGTAAACAGCGCACCGAAGAAGCAGATCCCAAACAACGCATTCAGCGCAGGAAGCGAACTGATCGCTGTCGGGAATGTCATGAAAGCAAGTCCCACACCGCTGGCTGCAACTTCGGCAACCTCGACGCCCTGCTGGTTTGCCATATAACCCACGATGCTGAACACGCCGATCGCTGCAAACAGCTCGAAGCCATGATTTGCAGTCGCCGTAATAAACGCACTGTTGACCACGTCGGTCTTTTTCGGCAAGTAACTGGAATACGATACCATAATCGCAAATGCAATCGAAAGGCTGAAGAAAATCTGCCCATAAGCAGCAACCCACACATCAGGCTTCTTGAGTGCTTCCCAGTCAGGCTTAAACATATACTCTAAACCATCCACTGCGCCCGGCAGCGTAATGCCCCGAACGACCAGAATCACGATCAAAACAAGCAGTACCGGCAGGCAGATCCTGCATGCGACTTCAACACCCTTGCTGATGCCCTTGTACATGATAAAGGCTACGATCACCCAGATCAGGATAAACGGTACGACCAGGTTTCCTTTGATCCCGCCGAAGTTTAACGCACTGTCGGTAACGCCTAAAAAGTCTACAAAGAATGCAGAAGCATCGCTGCCCCATGCCTCGGTAACGGAAAATCCGATATAAGACACGGTCCACACGACGATCGCAAAATAGTATGTCGAAATGACAAAAGCACACATTACCTGAAACCAGCCTAAAAGCTCGAATTTCTTATTCATCCTCGCCAGGGCCACAGGTGCGCCGCCTCTGTATGTCTTGCCCATCGTATACTCAAGAATAAGGATCGGAATACCGGCTGTAATGATTGCAAAGAAATACGGCAGCAAAAATGCGCCGCCTCCGTTTGTCCCGGCAATATACGGAAACCTCCATAAATTGCCCAGGCCTACTGCTGAACCGATCGCCGCCAGCAGAAAGCCTAACTTGTTGTTCCATTGGTCTCTCAAATTAATTCACTCTCCTCAAAAAAAATAACAGATGATAAAATCATCACACAAACTGTTCTTATTATATAATTTTTCCATATGCGTGTCAACAAATGCGCATCAACAAGTTAGCGGTTTTTCTTGGGCTGATAAAATAGAAAAGCCATATTCAGCCGACCGGACAAATAAACAACGCCTAGTGAACGGTTTCCTGCCGTCAACGCCTGTCCAAGCTCCACAAACGCTATCACTAAATTCATCCTTTTATCTTGATTGAACCTTCTTACATACTTATATATTATCACTTTTTTATAAGAATCCAAAACCTCAATATCCTATCCTTCTGCAACGCCCATGGCGTTTCCATGAATTGGAAAAATTCTTAGAAAGGATCAACCAAAAAATATTAACGGATAGCTTGCGTTCTATGGAAAAAATAAGAAATAATTTGTTCGTTTGCTTACGCTACAAGAAATATTTTTTCCCTCTGCCATTTCCCACGCTGTTTACATAACCTTTCTGCATCAGCGAATTCAACAATCGTACCGTTTTTGCCTTGCTGAATCCAGTATGTTTCGTCAACTCGCTGCTTGCAAGATAGGCACCCGTTTTTAAAGGTTCAATTAGTTTTGCTTCATCGGCTGTCACTTCATAATGATCCTTTAATACAGGCAGTATCACGCAAATGGCATTATCCGATATTTGAAACTGAGGTTTTAATACCGCTCCCTCATAAGCTTCCATGATGCGCCTCACCCCAGTGCCAAACATCTCAATATAATGCAGCCTGAAAAACACATTGCCGAGAATCGGATTTCTAAGACATGAGATTTCTCCATGGAGATATTCCTGCCCTGTGATACCCTTTGGCAAACCTCCAGGAGAACTGATCTCAATGCGATCCTGAAACATGGAAATGCGCACATAGGCGTTAATATCCCAGCTGCGATGCACAAACGCATTGGCAATCGCTTCACGGAAAGCTCTCTCCGGGATAAGGTCGACAACCTTCCTCTCCATTCCCGATATTTTTTCATACTGATAATATCTTTTATAACACGCAACCGCTTTATCATACTGCTTCAAAACCGATACATGCGTAATGGTTTCCCGATCCATTATTTCATTGATCGATTCGCCAAAGCGCGCCATATCTACACCATAGAAATGATTCTCATCTGCAAATATCGCAGCTGCATTATTATATTTTCCGTCGGTATTGACAAACCCTAACGTACGCAGGATATCTTGCGAAATTTCGCTTATTCCATTGTGCGTTTGCAGCTTCTCTTCTAAAATGCTAAATTGCAAAGCGTCGATTCCACAATTCAATTCTTCAAAATAAAGATTTGCTCCATTAAGCACGAGTCTTTTTAATTCAACCTGGTCAACGGCAAGAGAAGCTGTATCGCTTCTCCGATATGCCTTTCCTTTATACAGATATGGCGTGTATTGCCCTTTCCGTACAGATAAACAAATCACATTATTATTTTCAATCTTTAAATCAAAATCAGGTTTTGGTGATATGCTGTCATTGATCTTGTTTTCTATATCAAGGCAAGCTTTATTGGGATGATCAATACCGCATTCATTGCCATCACCCTCCACGCCAAACAAAATTTTCCCGTCCCCAAAATTCGCAAAAGCACTCACTGTCTTCAAAAATGTATTTGATATTTCCGATTTAAATTCTAAAAATCGATTTTCCTTCACATTGCCACCTCGCCATTTCCTATTGAACCTATCGTATCACGCACGAAACGGAAATGCAACGTATTTTTTTTCGTTTCATTTCCGTTTCACTCCGTCCCATTTTCATTTCACTTTCGTTCCGTCTCAGTTCCGCCTTATTTCCAAATTCATTTCCGTTTCTTCTGATTCACCTGCACGCACGGAATACTGACGATAAATGAAGTCCTGTTATCTGCCGAGGATACATTGATTTCAAAAGAATTCTTGTCTGCCAGCGCTTTGGCGATGGACAGGCCTAGGCCGAAATTTTCACCCTTGCAGCCATTGCTTTCCGCAGGACAATGATCGTCCCCATCCTCCGCTTCCCTGCCAGAACGCGCCTTGTAGAACCGATCAAAAATAAATGGGAGGTCAGCTTCCTCGATCACCGAACCCGTATTCGAAACGGTCACCAGAATGCTGCTTTTGCCACTGGACAAAAAAGGCTTCGCCCCTCTCTTTACATCGATCGTGATCAAACCGCCTTCATCGACATGAGTAATGGCGTTATCCAATAGCGTCGAGATGATTCTCTTAAAATCATCGATGTTTCCCCTGCTCATCAATTCGGCAGGGCAATCCGTAAGAATACATGCTTTCTTCTCAAAGGCAATGCTGTCAAACGGCAGGGCACATTCCATAATTGATTCAAAAACAGGAAAGGTTTCTTTCGTTGTTGTAAATTGTACGGCTTCATTCATATCATGATCCAGCCTGCACAAGCTCAGGAGCTGATTGATCAGCCGATTCATGCTGTGTCCTTCCGCTTTTATGTAATCCACCCATTTGCTTTTGCCGTATTCGTGTTCGAGAACCGACATATTAGCATTGATCACGGATATCGGCGTCTTGAGTTCATGGCAGGTGTCGGCAATAAACCGATTTTGCTGAACCAAAGCTTCTTCCACCGGCCGCGCGACCCGGTTTGAAAGACGAGAAGCAACAGCACCCAGTAAAATCGCTGCTGTAATCAGTCCCAGAACTGCCAATACAATAGATTTCCCAATCGCGGCATTCCATTTCCCGGTATTCAAAAAAATAATATAAGTTACGCCTTCTTTTTTAACGACTGAATAGAGCATATTACCCAGCCTGCCTTTTCCCTTCCTGCATAGGGAAGGATCTGCTCCTGCCGTATTTCCAATTTCACCCATCACGTCCATATCGGCATCCAGCTTCATGACCCCGACATCCGATGATATGATCGCATAGAGCAAATTCATCATGCTGCGATCGCTTTTCACCCGCTGCTTGCTCGCCGCAACCAGATCCTCCACCGGCAAAGGCAGATATCGGTCAACGATATCAGTATGTTTCTCAACACAGCTAGCGCAGTAATCCAGCGTCGCTTTTTCGTCCGAAAAATTAAACGAAATATAA
>CAJUEB010000137.1 GCA_910585135.1 uncultured Eubacteriales bacterium | reverse complement strand
TGTGGCAGTGAGCCTGTTTCTCTTGTTTGGCATGGATTTCATGAAAACCAGAGAAAAACAGGCTCATTTTTCTCTATAAAAATCATTTTATAAAAATTCAAGAGAAAGCTCCTTCCCGTAGTGCTGATTTTTGCCGCTTTCTTGCCATTTTCTGCTGGATTGTATACAAATTTCTCTGAAAATGGCTATTTTTACGTATTCAAGAGAATCGCTATGAGCGGTTTCTCCTCTTGCGGAAATGTTAAGAAGTTGATGTGGCCGTGGGATTGTTTTCCTGAAGGGAAGATCGGGAAGCTGATATCGATATGGGAAAATTTTTCAAGAATATCAAACGAGGGCATAAATAATAGGCTTTGTTGATAAATGTGCTTTTTCACATTAAATCGCAAGGGCACTTTTATAATATCGTAAAAAAACAGTTTAACTCTTATGAGTGAAATCACATTATGCATCGCTTCTCATGATTTTGGAGACTGTGAAATAAACCTGCCTTCATCGTTTTATCAAATTCAACATTTGTTATAGCATCAAGCGCATCACGCGCTTGGAGAACCGAAAAAACTGACCTGGGAAAAGAAATGTCGTTTTGAATTGTTCCCTGTCTGTCATGCAATACATGAATTGCATCGTAAAATGCAATCCATCATATACCAACACAGACCCTGAAAAAATCAGGGTCTGTTTCGGTGTTTTTAGATATCTAATAAAGAGGTTAATCTGTTAGAAAGACATCTGCAATTAAAGTGACGCTCTTACCGCGAAAGCGTCTGTTTTAACTACTGCCGTAAAGTCCCTTGCTGACCCAAAGCAGAAAGCAGGGCTTTCTCTTGCGTCTTTGCAGCATCTGGCCTGTCCGGAATGCGGCAAAGCCTTTGATATGGACAATGTTAAGCTGTCGGACAACCGCATCGTTTCGGGAAATTTAAAATGTTCATGTGGTTACGAAGGCAGTATAGAGGATGGAATGGTATGTGTGGATGCGGATATCGACCTCGATAAAGACCCACAGTTTCGCGACGACTATTTTATCGATCCGGCTGCGTCCGATCATGAACCCATCTATTACGAATGCTTCCTTTCCGCGCCGCAGCACTATCTGTCGATTAACCACAAGGCTAGAACATGGATGCATGAAACCATACTTTCTTGTCTTGACCAGCCTGATGTCATTTTATTCCCTGATATCGCCTCGGTATTTCCGTATTTGTACAGTAATGCGCGGTATCTTCAGGGCGCAACGCTCATTATCATGGGTCTTTCAAAAAACAGTATAGGCGCGATCCGTAAGCATATGGATACGTTGGAGCAGGATCTTAACATCATCTATATCGTTACGCCGTCTAACAGGCTGCCCATTAGGCGAAAAAGCATCGACCTGATGATCGATTATCTGGGAACTTATAATTATGCATTCTTTTTTAAAACGCCTCTGTATGAATACATCGACCCTTATTTTTCAGATACTGCATCTGTTGCAGGATGTCTCGCTTATTACAAACCCAATTCAAAATCCATCTCAAATATCATCAATGATTATGAGTCTGCGATGAATCCGTTTCTTTCCTTGTCTTCCTACATAAACGTTCTCATGAAGCATAACTATACCATCGTGACGGACAAGATGATCGGCAGCAATACAATCCTCTCAGAATATTTTCATTATCATGAGAGCGGCGAATGTCACTATCTGCATACCTTGCTGGCAACACGGCTTGGAGATGATAAATAAATGAAAGAAAAGCGGGGCGATCAATATGGCGCAGGCAGCACATATCGATTGAAAATGATGAAGAATGATCATAAAAAGGGATAAATAAAAATGATGGAAGTGGTTTGATGAAATTTGCTGTGCTGAGAATAATTATTGATGTAGATAGCAGCAGTCCCAATTTTATCATTCGTTACAGGAGCATTTTATCAAGCATGAGATGCTCCTGTTTTTGTCATGCAGGAAATTTTGTTGCAGTCGCATGATGGTCTGACTCCCGGATATTTAGTGACTCTACAAGTAGTTTCACAAAAAGTATTTTGTAAAGCGTCACTGTATGTCGGCGATATGTGTGTAAAGGAATTTTCGGCTCTATTTTACGTACTTTAGTCCAATCACAAAAAAGAACAAATCCAAACATTAGTTCTTGAACAAATGTTTGGCGTATGCTAAAATAAAATAAAAACGATAACAGGTTCGAATCTGGCTCAATTTGCACCTTGAAAGAACATGGAAAAGCATGGGCAGGCGCAAAGATCAAGGGATGAGTGAAGCCAAGGATCATGTACGGGGAATCGGGTCAAGTTCCATGGGGAAGATTTTGCGTCAAGCCTATAAGCAAGCGATAGGGACAGCAATGCGAATAAGAGCTAGCTTCGCAAGAGGCGCGAGAATAGGGAAAGGAGGCAGGCGCGCAAGTATGGAAGCAATGATGGAAAAATTGAAGATTTTAGCTGATAGCGCGAAATACGACGTATCCTGTTCCAGCAGTGGAGCTGGTAGACAAAATGATGGTAAGATTGGCAGTGCGTATGCTTCCGGGATTTGCCACTCATGGGGTGCTGATGGCAGATGCATATCGCTTTTGAAAATTTTATTTACCAATAAATGCGTATATGATTGTGCGTATTGCGTCAATAGACGGAGCAATGATTTCCCACGGGCATCCTTTGAGCCGGATGAGCTTGCTCGCCTTACGATTGAATTTTACAGAAGAAATTATGTTGAGGGGCTTTTTTTAAGTTCTGCGGTGGAGGTGTCGCCTGATTATACCGCCGAGCGGATTTTATCGGCGCTCACTTTGTTGCGAAATAAATATGGATTCGCAGGCTATATTCATGCGAAAATAATTCCCGGTGTTTCAGCGGAAATCCTTCATCAAATCGGGTTAGTTGCTGACCGTCTCAGCGTGAATATAGAGATGCCTACCTCGAAAAGTCTTGCTATGTTTGCGCCCCAGAAAAAGCCAAAGCAAATTTTCGCACCGATGCGGCAGATTACCAATTCCCTGATCGAGCGGAATGCCTTGGTCGGACCGGGAACAATGTTCAAAGGGCAGAAGCTCAATACGGCGGAAAACTATCTCGATGGGCGGGCGGAGAGGAATACGCCGTCTACAACGACAACGCAGATCGACGTATCAGGAGGCGGTGTGATCGCAAACCCAGGCGACCAGAATGGTTTTAATAAAAAAAGCGACACATTCACAACAGTTAGCGGGCAAAATGAGTTTAGTGGAAAAGGCGGCGTGCTTGCAAACGCCAGTAGCCAGAGCAGTGCACTCGCAAGCATCAGCAGCCAGAGCGGCTTCCTCCAAACACAGAGCAAGAGAAAAGAACGCTTTGCTCCGGCCGGCCAAACCACGCAGATGATCATCGGTGCAGGTGGGGAGACGGATCAGAGCATTTTGACGACAAGCGAAAACCTTTACAGGACATTCAAGATGAAGCGGGTTTACTATTCCGCATACATTCCTGTGGTGGAGTCTCCAATCCTTCCCGCCCTTACAGCAGCCCCGCCTCTTGCGAGGGAACATCGTATTTATCAAGCTGACTGGCTGCTGCGGTTTTATGGATTTGCTGTGAAAGAGCTGTTTAACGGCGATAACCCTAACCTTGATCCAGACCTAGATCCCAAGGTAACCTGGGCTTTGCGAAATCTGGAGCGGTTTCCCGTAGAGGTCAATAAGGCTTCCTATGAAATGCTGATGCGGATTCCGGGAATTGGCGCAGTTTCGGCTAAGCGTATCGTACGGCAGAGAAAGGTGTCGGCAGTCAGGTTTGATGATTTAAAGAAAATGGGCGTTATAGTAAAGCGCGCGAAATATTTTCTTACCTGCTGCGGGCGTTATTATGGGGCAAGGCGTTTTGAGCCGGAAAGCATTAAACATTCCCTGCTCCAAATGGAAAATGGGTTGCAGATATCCATGTTTGATAATAATTGGAATAAATTAGAGGAAGGCGCTAGACAAGAAAAGTTGTCGTCAGCGGGGCTTATTTGATGAAAGGCTTTTGACGGCAGACAATATTCTGATGGGAAATCACTAGCGGCAAGCGGTAGCTGGCAAGCAGAAGGCCGACGAGATTACAGCTTGGACAAAGCGGATATTTTATGAGCCATCACCTGTAAAATTATGGGATGCAAGGCCACAGGCCGTTAGCAAAACGCAGGTAATATGAAGATGTGCGATCGGGTATATTGCTTGACTGATCGCTAGACCGCCAGGCTGCCAATCTGTCCAGTTGTCTGCCGACGAGTTGAATCATTGGCTTACCAGGTTATCGTTCCGTAAAAGCCGCATAAGGTCTGATTTGCCAAGTAGCTGCGTTGAGGAGAAAACCGATATGATAGATTACCTTTATGACGGAACATTTGAAGGAATACTGACTTGCATTCATCATCATTATTACACGGAAAAAGCATCGGGTATCTTTCATAAAGACGAATATCAATCCAGCCTGCTGGGCGGATGCATGGAAGTGGAAACCGATGAAATGAAAGCGACGACCGTGTATGAAGCGATTGAGAAAAAAATATCATCCTATGATTTGAAACGGATCTATAAGGCATACCTTTCCAATGACCCCAATAAAGAAACCAAAATTTTGAAATACGTGGTTCTAGGATTTCAGAAAGGTTCTGCGGTGTCCCTTTTGCATGGCAATCCCATCGTTTTTGACATTCAGTCCATCGAAAAAAAAGTCAATGTGGAGACGGAACGGATGCTGCAATTCGTCAGGTTTTCCGTGATGGAAAACCAGGTTTTATATGCCGCCATTGAACCTGATAATGATGTGGTAGAATTGCTGCATCACCATTTTTGCGATCGTTTTCGCAATGATCCATTCATCATTCACGACGTAGGCAGAAGCAAAGCGCTTGTCGCTTATCAAATGAAGTGGTATTTGTCGGAGTTTCAGGCGGAGGATATTCCGGCATATTCATCCGATGAGCAGGAATATCGTCACCTCTGGAAGCATTACTTCGAGAACATCTCCATAAAAGAACGGATTAATCCCCGCTGTCAGAAAAATTTCATGCCAGTCAGGTACTGGAAACACTTGACGGAAATGACTACACTCAATACGGTCTGACTTTAAAAGCTTGGGGTATTGTTGACGGTCGCATGAGCGGCAGTGTAGCAGGATCTTTGTTTTCAAACGCATCGTACGGTATTTTCTTTGGGACGTTTTGCCTAGAAGATATTCTGCTTTGGGGTATTTTATCTAGGAGGGAGACCTTGTCTGCCTTTTTATCAGTAGATTGGACGCAGGGTTATGGTGCTTAACGCAATCTTTCCTTTTTTATTGAATATTATTGGCAAACATTATATAATCTATAGTAACTGATTAAAGCGTGAAATCGGTCATAAAAAGTTAATCATGTATTGATCATGAAGAGAATTGATCGCGCAGTGCATCGATCATGAGGAATCGGCAGTGAGAAGAAAGGCAAGGTGAGAAGGTATGAAGTATGAAATCAAGGGCGGTACGTTGCCAGTGGTTATTTGCCAGCTAGAGGAAGGCGAAACGATGATTACGGAGGGCGGCGGGATGTCGTGGATGTCTCCGAATATGCAGATGGAAACCAGCAGCAATGGCGGCGTGGGCAAAGCGTTGGGCAGAATGTTTGCGGGGGAGGCTATTTTTCAAAACAACTATACAGCACTAGGCGGCAGGGGCTTGATTGCCTTCGCATCGAGTTTTCCGGGTTCGATCAGAGCTTTTGAAATTTCCCCTGATAATGAAATTATATGCCAGAAAAGCGTATTTTTGGCAGGAGAAGCAAGCGTGCAGCTTTCTGTGCATTTTAATAAAAAGCTTGGCGCAGGTCTGTTTGGCGGCGAGGGTTTCATCATGCAGCGTTTGAGCGGCAATGGAATCGCATTTGGTGAATTTGACGGGCATCTCGTGGAATATGAACTGAAAGATGGCCAGCAGATGGTGATTGACACCGGTCATTTGGCGGCGATGTCCGCAACCTGTAATATGGAAATTAAAACCGTTGCAGGCATGAAAAATAAGTTCCTGGGTGGTGAAGGATTTTTTAATACGATTGTTACAGGACCGGGGCATGTATGGCTACAGACTATGCCGCTCTCTAACGTGGCAGGCGTTTTACGGCCGTATTTTGCAACGAGCAAATAGAGTATGTCAGCGGGATAGTGAGC
>CAJUEB010000136.1 GCA_910585135.1 uncultured Eubacteriales bacterium | reverse complement strand
GTCTTGAGATGCAGCAGGTAATAGCCCCTTGTAGGGGCAGAGCAAACCGCCGGCTCAGCCGGCGGTCATGATTTAACTCACGCGTGAGTTAAAGGTGATGATATATTACGATGACCATCAAAGGATGGGAAACCCTCACAATTGCAGAGGTTTCGTTTTCTGGAAGGCAAGGCGTCCGTTTATTTTTTAATCCTTGAGAAGATAAGGGATAATAACTCATCTTGTCCGATATTTAGAACGTACTGAAACTCATTGTAGAGAATGCGTTCTGCCTCTTTGAAAAACCTGCTATCTGAAATATGCAGTTGTTTTCCTGTCGCATTTCGTTTTTGCTTATGCAGGTAAATGGCCTTTATCATGCCGATCAATTCCCCGTGATCGCCGGTTTCTAGTATTCTTTTATACTGCTCCTTGCGTTCGGTTTCATTGTTAAACCATACGGGTACTTCATCAGGCATTGAATCGATCAAGGCATAGATTTCTTTCTCCGAAAGGAGTTTTCGCATTTTATGTAATAGCTTTTCGTTATCCAATGGCACGAAAAGTTTTGTGGAAGCACTATCGGCAGCCTCTAAAACATAGTATTCTTTCGGTTTGTCCGTGAATTTTTCCATTGTGATATCTTTGATTTGGCAAACGCCATGCGTGCCGTATAAAACCATGTCGTTCTTATGAAACATCTTAACACCATCTTTCTCAAAAGTATGGGAAACTGGACTTACGTTAAAAAACAACACGCTTCCGATAAGATTATACCATAAAAATTTTTTCAGATGTAAGTACTTTCTTGCCGTAAATGGCGGCGAAAAAGAACGCTGGCTTTTTTAAAAATCGTATGATATAATGCCGACGTTAAAAAAGGGGTAGATATGGTATACTGGTTGATAAAGCAAATAAATGCAGGGGGTATGGTGGGCATTATGGGTGTGGTTGTTTATCGGATTAGGGCGGATGTTAAGGCGATATGGATAGGAGCGGTTTGCAATGACTGAAAGAATAATCTTAAAAAACGGTAAAATTTTTACCGCTGACGAAAAAAATCCCTGGGCGGAAATGATAGCTATACGAGGCGGATTCTTTGAAAAAGTAGGTGAAAACAGCGAGGCCGGATCGCTTTTGGAATCTGGCACAAAGGTGATTGATTTGAAAGGACGCACGGTGCTACCCGGCTTCATCGATTCCCACACGCATATCGGCCTTAGTGTTATGATGGGCGGTGAAGATGACAGCATGCCGATCTGGGACTGCAAGTCGAAAGCGGAGATCCTTTCCAAACTGCGTTCGTATGTGAAAGCGCATCCGTTCAGGCTGTATTACGGGGCTTTTTTCGGGCAGGTTGAAGCGCTTGCAGGCGAAACATTGACGAGGGAAGACTTGGATAAAATCGTGAAGCATCGTCCGGTAATCCTCATGGAGCAGGAGTGCCATAGCGCGTGGCTCAACAGCGGGGCGATGAAGTTCATGAAGCTGCGAGAAGATATCGAAGATCCTGCGCCGGGTTACAGCTATTATGAGCGTGATGCAAATGGCAGGCTGACGGGCTGCATCAAGGAGATGACCATGCTGCCGCTACTATCGATGGCAGGCAATGTTTCGGATAAGGAAATGAAGGCTGGCATTCTTAAAATCACCAATTACCTCTTGGATCACGGGGTTACGACGGTTTATGACGCAGGCAACTATTTTAAGGAAGAAGATACATATAAGCTGCTGGCGGAGATGGATCGCAAGGGAGAGCTTCCGATCAGGTGGGAAGCCACTTATATCATCACAACCCCTGACAAAGCGGATATCGCCATTGATGAACTCAAACGCTACAAATCGCTCTATGAAACGGAACATTTAAAATTCAATATCGTAAAAATCATGTTTGACGGAACACACCGCATCCACACGGCAAAACTAATCAGCCCATATAACGACGTGGATACGACAGGCGGCACGATGCTTTCGGAGGAGAAACTCTATCAGCTTTTGGAAAGGCTCAATGAAGAAGGGATCGACTTTCATGCGCATACTGTTGGCGAAGGCGCTTCCAAGATGATACTGGACTGCGCGGAACGTGTAAAGGAGGCGCATGGAGGGCTGAATATCCATATCACATTGGCACACCTGGAGACGCAGCGCGACGAAGATATCCCGCGATTTGCCAGGTTGGGCGTGTTTGCGAATTTCACGCCGCATTGGCATGGCGGCAACGACTACGGAACGATGGAAGAAAATATCCGTTTGCTTGGTAAAGAACGAGCGAATAAACTGTTTCGCGCAAAATCGATGGCAGATAGTGGCGCAACCGTGACGTGTTCATCTGACGAGGTTACGCTGCAACTTCTTGGCAGGTGGAATCCATTCCTGGGGATTGAGATCGGGCATACTCGTCAGGAGATTACGGCAGGTGGAAGGGATGCCGCGGTATTTCCGCCGGAAGAAGAAAGGCTGCCTGTCGAAGCGCTTGTCCGGGGCTATACCATAAATGGCGCGAAGCAGCTTCGCCTGGACGGGCAGATCGGCTCGATCGAAGCTGGGAAAAGTGCGGATCTTATGGTTTTGGATCGGGATATTTTTACGATCGATCCATATGAAATCCATGATGCGAAGGCAGAACTAGTGATGATAGAAGGAAAAATTGTGCGGGGAAAAGCGTAGTTTGTGGCAATGAAAAAGGCGGCCACTGACAGTGAAAGAAGTTGAACAAATGTTCTGGATGTGTTATAATATAAAAATCTCACGATATCGTTAGATTTGAAATGACACATTTTCGGAGGCAATGAAGTGGCTGTATGTTATGAAAAACTATGGAATATTTTAGACGAAAAAGAAATGACCCGCACGGAGCTGAAAGAGGACGCAGGGATCAGCTTCAACGTGCTGGCTCGTCTGGGGAAGGAAGAACCTGTTTCCATGGAGAGCATAGAGAAAATATGTACAGTCTTGGATTGCAATATCGGGGATATGATGGATGTTGTTCCCGATCGGCAGGGCAGACAGGCGAAATGGAGCGGTCAGGGCAAGCAGGGCGATGAGGGGATACGAAGCCGCAGATGCAAATCGGAAAACCCAAGATTCACGACAATCGAATTATTCGCTGGAGCGGGAGGCCTGGCGCTGGGAGTCGAGAAGGCTGGATTTGAAACATTGGGATTAGTTGAGCTTGACAAGGCTGCGGCAGAAACGCTGCGGACGAACCGGCCGAGCTGGAACGTGATCTGTGATGATATCGCCAATATTTCAAAGTTGGATTTGGAGGCGTACTTTTCCTTAAAAAAAGGAGAATTAGATTTATTGTCCGGCGGTGCGCCATGCCAGTCTTTTTCATATGCAGGAAACAGGCTGGGCCTTGAAGATGCAAGAGGGACTTTATTTTACCATTATGCGAAATTTTTAAATAAACTAAAACCCAAAATGTTTCTCTTCGAAAACGTGAAGGGTTTGCGAAGCCATGATAAAGGAAGAACCTATAAGACGATTCTCGATATTTTTCAGCAGGAGGGATATACCATAGATGAAAGTCAGATCAGTGTTTTAAACGCATGGGATTATGGCGTTCCGCAGAAGCGGGAAAGGCTGATCACGGTTGGCATCAGAAATGACTTGGTTGAAAAAATTCATTTTGAGTTTCCCAAACCGCATGACTATAAACCCGTATTGCGGGATGTTTTGCTGGATTGCCCGGAAAGCGCAGGGATTGGGTATTCGGATTATAAAAAGTCAATTTTTGAATTAGTTCCGCCGGGCGGATACTGGCGCGATATTCCACAGGATAAAGCGAAAGAATATATGAAAAGCTGCTGGGATATGGGCGGCGGGAGAACCGGGATCTTGAGGAGATTGAGCCTGGATGAACCGTCTCTGACCGTATTAACATCTCCGAGCCAAAAACAGACGGATCGCTGTCATCCTTTGGAAGCCAGGCCGTTTACCGTCAGGGAAAATGCCAGATGCCAGACGTTCCCTGATGAGTGGGAATTTTGCGGAAGCGTGAGCGGGCAGTATAAGCAGGTGGGAAACGCAGTTCCCGTTAACCTCGCATATGAGATTGCATTGAAAATCAAAGAAGGATTGGAGTGTCTGTAATGTATCCATTATCGTTTATTACAGAAGAAGCGTTTGAAAGTCATGTGAAAGAGACGATAAAAAAATATGGAGAGAAGTTGAAATCCTTTGATTTAAAACGCTTCAATAAAAACCTCATCGACCCTGTAAAATTAATCTTTGATAAGACGGTTTACCGCTCTTCCTGGGAAGAAATCATCGGCAATGAAATTTTCAGGCAGCGGGATAAATCTAATAATAACGATATCGGATATTTCCATCAGGGGATTTTCCGCTACATTGAGAACTGTGAAGTTCCGGCAAACGGTGAGCATGGAGGCTGGGATGTCATCTACCGAGAGCCGGAAGGGATCGAGATTCCAGATGCCGGGAAGGTGCGAACCGTATATGTTGAAATGAAAAACAAGCATAATACGATGAATTCCGCATCTGCCGGGAAAACATTTATTAAAATGCAAAACCAGCTTTTGCAGGATGATGATTGTGCGTGCTTTCTTGTGGAAGCCATCGCCCAGCGTTCCCAGAATATAAAATGGGAGACAACCGTTGATAAGCAGAAGGTCGGGCATAAGCTGATCAGGCGGGTCAGCATGGATCAGTTTTATGCATTGGTAACGGGGGAACAAGATGCGTTTTATCAAATGTGCATGGCGCTTCCGCCGGTTATCGAAAAAGTAGTAAACGAAATGGAAGATGTCGAAATGCCGCATGATACCGTAATGGATGAACTGCGTGAATGGTCACAGCATCTAGATGAAGCACCCGAAGGATTTTCCATGGCGATGGCGGTCTATATGCTGGGCTTTCATGGATATTATGGGTTTGATTGAATCCTCTGTTCCTAATCCCTAGGATTAATATGCATAGCATACGCATTTCAAAAATACAACCAAGATCGCAGTCTTAACATCTTGTTGCAATCTGTCGATATATTC
The DNA here is from genome assembly GCA_910585135.1 of uncultured Eubacteriales bacterium. Lineage (GTDB taxonomy): Bacteria > Bacillota > Clostridia > Peptostreptococcales > Anaerovoracaceae > Lentihominibacter. Next base: position 1,176 of record CAJUEB010000136.1, on the reverse strand, counting down.
TTATAGAATGTATTGGAAGGAGGTGAGATTATGGCAATTAACGGAGTATCCAATTACAACGCCATGTATGGTTCGCCGTATACCTCAAAGACCGATAACTCTCTTGATTATAAGAGCTGGGTCAACAATGCGGCAGATGAGACAAATGCCTTAAAAGACAGGCTGAACCTGGATACGGATTCGAACACCACGGAAGCGGTTAGCGGCACGAGCAGTACAGGCAGCACAGGCAGCACGGCTAGTACCGGAAGCACGAGTGCAAGCACTGCGACAAGCACCGGAACATCATCGTTCTTGATCGGTTACAAAAATACGCTCCAGAATTTAGAGTCGGCATCTGATCCGCTGCGTCTTAGCAGCAGAAACAATGTGTTTTCCAAGTATGAGAATGCTTTGAAAAAGCTGGGGAATGCAGTGACAGACGAGGAAAAAGCATCAGCACAGGCTGAGGTGGATTCCGCTAAGAAGGACATCATATCGGCTGTGGAAGCGTTTGCGAAGCAGTATAACGATACGGTATCCTTCCTGCAAAGCAATACGGGACGAAGCGAGACGGTGGATGCCCAGATGCGATCCCTGCAACGTTCGCTTTCCACAGAGGGTGCGCTGGCAACGGTAGGTTTGAGTATCAGTAAATCAGGCGCGCTTCAAGTAGATGAAGCGAAGCTGAGCAAGGCGCTCGATGAAAGCCTGGAATCGGTAAAGGATACGCTGGGCGGACAGTTTGGTATCGCCGAACGTGCGGCGACCAGGGCAACGGATATCCTTGACAACACACCGATCGAAAGTATTGCTGGAGAAAGTGTTTCCGGTAAGAGTTCTTCTGGCAAGAACAGCCGCGAAGGTCTTGACGATTTTACACTCTTTGCTAATTTTGCAAAGGGCGGCTACAATCTGAAAAACTATTACGCAGTAGGCGCATTGCTGAATATGCTGGCATAGAATCATGTTAAGCTAGCATGGAGCGACGCGGGAAAGCAATAAGCTTGCGGGCTATCCTCTCAAGGTAGGTCGAAACACCTGACTTGAGAGGATAGTTTTTATGTGTGAAAATCCCGCGTTTGATGAGAGGATGAATGTGATGTCGTATTATAACGAAATATTAACGTATTTTTAACGTGAAATGTAATGTGATAAGACATATGTTACAGAAATAAATAAAAAATGAGGGATACT
>CAJUEB010000135.1 GCA_910585135.1 uncultured Eubacteriales bacterium | reverse complement strand
TAGAGGTCGTGATCAGCTTGAAGGTTGAACCCGGCTCGTATACGTCGGAAATCAACGAATTTCTCCACATCTGATTCCAGTATGCGACCTTTTCCGCATCGGACATGGCGGAAAGTTCCTGCTGCTCCTTCGTCGATAAAGGTGTTTTCGGATCGTTCAGGTCGAATTCCGGTGTCTGCGCCATAGCCAGTATGTCTCCGCTTTTCGGATCCATGACGATCGCCATCACCTTCTTCGCGCTTGTCTTCTCCATGACCTGCGCGATCGCCTTTTCCGTATAGTGCTGGATGACCTGGTCAAGTGTCGTCACCAGGCTGTACCCATCCTCTGCCTGATAATATTTTTCTTCACCATACGAAAGCCTGTTGCCGCTGGTATCGGTATAGTTGATCCATCTGCCCGCAACGCCGCTCAGGTATGTATTATATTGAAGCTCCAGGCCGGAAAGCCCGGAGTTATCGTCCGTTACCGTTCCCAGCGTATGGGAGGCAAAAGCGCCCAGCGGATAGCTTCTCTTCGAGTCCTCCGCGATTTCCACGCCAGGAAGCTTGGCTTTCCTTATGGTATCCGCGACATCCTTGTTCACGCCTTTTTTAATCCTGACGATGCTCTGCTCTTTTGTCACCAGAGCCTTTACCTCGTCATACTCCATGCCCAGCGCCTGAGAAAGCGTATCCGTTACTTTTTCTATATTCGCTTCGTTTTTCGCTTTGGTCTCTGCCGAAGTAATATCCGTCGGCCGCACCCAGATCGTATAACACGTTACGCTGACCGCCAGTTCCTTTCCATTGGTATCGTATATGACGCCCCTCTCTGCTTCGATCGGGGTATCCCTGGTCTGCTGTTCGATTGCTTTTTCGGAAAGCTCATCTCCCCGGACGATCTGCAACCATCCCAGCCTTAAACAGAGAATCAGCATACAGATAAACACCAACAACAGGATCACGATCAGATTTTTTTTGCTCTTGTTGGACGTAACCATGGTATCCCTCTTAAAAACAACCCGAACTTCGCCTATCTGTCTCACCGGTTCGGGTATTTTGCTTACACTTATCGCATATTAACTACGACATATTATACTGTAAAAAGATCAATTATATGCCTTTTCCCGGATGATATCGGCAAAGCCCGGTTCAGGGATATCATCGCTCGTTAAATGTATCCGGTTTTCGTCTGCCGGATAGATCATCGCCAGCTCCCCGATCGCCTTGCCTTCCACATAATCCACATTATTGGCGCTGAAAACTTTGACCTCAAGGTTTTCGATTTCTCCCATGAGCGCCTGGTTTTCCTTGATCATGCTGTTGACGTCATAGCGGATTCCGGCGGAATATGCCGTTATGATAATCAGCATGATCATCGCGATCCCCACAACCAAAACCGTGGAAAAAGCCAGCTTCTTGCCATCGCCTGTCGGTCCCACCCGTCTTTTTGCAGCCCGTTTCCTATTGGTACGCAGCGTACGCTCCGGCTCTGGCTTCATGTCAAAGCCATAACGTTGAAAATTTTTCTGATGCTCATACCATCTTTCAGGTGCAATCATATTGTTACCTCTTCTTTTCTATCACCCGCAATTTGGCGCTTCTCGCCCGCGGGTTTCCCTCTAATTCCGTTTCCCCTGGTATGACAGGCTTCCCTGTCACCTTCACCACATCGGCCACCTTGCCGCAAACGCATACCGGAAAATCCTTTGGACAAGTGCATGGATTAAGCCTCTTTGCAAACGCTTCCTTCACGATCCTGTCCTCAAGAGAATGAAAGGTGATAATGCAGAGCCTGCCGCCCGGCAGCAGCACGTCGCAAAATGCGTCCACAGCCTGCCTTAGCTGCTCCAGTTCGCTGTTGACCTCGATCCTGATGGCCTGAAATGTCCGTTTCGCAGGATGAGGGCCATCGCGCCTGGCAGATGCCGGGATCGCCGCTTTGATAATATCCACCAATTGACCTGTCGTTCCGATCGGTTCGCTTTCCCGCGCTTTTACGATAAAACTGCTGATGCGGGACGCCCATTTCTCTTCCCCGTATTTGCGGATGACGTCCGTAAGCTGCTTTTTGTCATATCCGTTGACGATGTCATAGGCGGTGAAAGCATCCCCCTGGTTCATCCTCATATCGAGCGGGGCGTCCTGCATATAGGAAAACCCTCTCTTTCCGTTATCCAACTGGAAAGAGGATACGCCGAGATCCAAAAGTGCACCGTCGATTCCAGGAATTCCAAGGACATGAAGAATATCTTTGATATTAGAATAAGTATCGTGTATCAAAGCCTTCCTGCACGTTAAGCGTTGCAGCCGCTTTGTCGCAGCATCAATCGCATCCATATCCCGGTCAATTCCGATCAGCATGCCATCTTTACCGAGGCAGCCGCCAATGCCCAGTGCATGACCGCCTCCTCCCAGCGTGCCATCCGCATAAATGCCATCCGTCTTTATGTTAAGATTTGAAATGCATTCCTCATATAAAACAGGAACATGATTAAAGTCCATACATCTCCATGCTTTCTGCCAACTGGCTGATATCCATTACCTCGCCCGAATCAGGATCAAGCCTGTCCTCCCAGTGTTCCTTGCTCCACACCTCGATAATCGCATCCGTTCCGATCGTAACCAGATCCTTTTCGATTCCGGCATGCTGTTTCAACTCCTGCGGGATCGTTACCCGTCCCTGCTTGTCCACATCACACACTGCGGCCGATGCATGAAAATATCTTTTTATCATGCGTGTATCTTTCTTGAAGTCCGATAGCTTGCTCAACTTTTCTTTGACGAAAGTTTCCCACTCCTCTTCCGGATAAACGTTCAGACACGGGTCGATGGATTTCACAATCACACACTTGCTCCCGAGTCCGTCTCTAAACTTTGCAGGCACGATCATTCTCGATTTGCTATCTATTGAATTGTAAAACTTGCCTACAAACATATAGATTCCTCCCACCTTGGGTAATCTCCATTTTAAACCACTTTAAACCACTCCGCAACAATTTCACTCCACAAAGGACACTTTTTCACACTAAAATCAAAAAAAGCGGCAATCGAAAAGCGGTGTTTTGATTTGAATCCCTATATATGGTGTTTTCTTTTCCGATTGCAAACCATATCTGGTTTTTGAGTGATGGTGGAGGGCTGAGGAGGACGCTAAGAGGGCGCTGAACAAATACCAGATAGCCTCTCCAAACGAAACGCCCACACCGATCATCAAACTCTGCCGCTTTGCAATCATCCGAGCACCTTTTCATGGCATTTTACTGTCTGCACGCCCTGGGATTTACAATAAATTTTACAATTTTCTTAAAAATATTATAATAATCGCTTGATTCCTTATGAAAACGCTTGTCAGGCCGATTTTTTAAGTGTACAATGATTTATAGCAAATATTGACAGACAATTAACAGGAGATTTAAAAATGAGAAAATTTGGGAAAACGAGATTTTTAGCACTCCTTGCCTGCATGGTGTGCGCATTGGTTTTAACAAGCTGTAACAGCAATCAATCGGGCAATACCATTGACGAGCCGGAAATCACACCGGAGTACTTAGCTGGGGAATATGCACAGCAGCTTCTAACGGATGGGGCGGAAACGATCACCGGAGAGGTCACCATCGAAAAAGCAGATGATTCTTACGCGGTACATATCGTTGAAAAGGAAGTCGTTCCAAACGATTCATATGATGAGGGTTACTACATTGCGGATACCAATATCACCAAAGATGTTGCCTTTGGCGACGAAGCCAGGATCGTATGCGCACACGAGGATGAGAAAGTCGTATCCAGTGCCGATGATTTCATCGATCGTCACCCTGACGGATCTGATGAACTATATACCGTCTACCTCATGGGGGATTCAGCGGAGCTGATCCTGCTGGTAGAGCCGGAAGAACTGCTCGCCAGCGAAGAGTAGCTATAACGTTTCGATTTTTTCCAAAAAATCAATCAGGGATTTCAAAAAGATGTGGTGCATGCCTCATCTTTTTTGTATAATGAAAAAAGTGCGCAAGACGGAATCAAAAATTCCTTGGCACATACGCCGCCCGCTTCGGGGCGGCGCTTCGCAAGCTTTTTCCAAACGTAAAGGAGGATACAAATGACTGCACCCGATCCGGTAGCCTTTACTATTTTTCATATCGACATCATGTGGTATGCGATTCTGATTACCACGGGCATGGTACTGGCTGTACTGATTTCATGCAAGCGAGCGCCAAAGCACGAGCTTACTGCCGATCAGATATTGAATTTCGTCATCATCAGCATCCCCATGGGGATCATCGGCTCACGCCTATATTACGTGATTTTTAACTGGCCGCAGTACGCCGGCGACTTTTTTAAAATCATCAATATCCGCGAAGGGGGGCTTGCCATTCACGGTGCGCTCATTTTCGGCTTTGGTACAGCGGCGATCCTCTGCCTGATATGGAAAGTGCGCCCGCTCAACCTGCTTGATCTTGTCGTACCCACCGTGGCGCTGGCACAGGCGATCGGCAGATGGGGGAACTTCTTTAATTCGGAAGCACACGGCGGGCCGACCGATTTGCCGTGGGCGATCATGGTAAACGGGCAATCGGTCCATCCGACATTCCTGTATGAGTCCATATGGTGTTTCCTGCTATTTTTCATCCTCATCTACATCGATAACAGACGCCAATTCGAGGGGCAGGTGTTCCTGCTGTATGGGATACTCTATTCACTGGAACGATTCTTCGTGGAAGCCTTGCGGACCGACAGCCTGATGCTGGGACCTTTCAAGCAAGCGCAGGTGTTCAGCCTTACAGTCATCATCATCTGCCTCGCCGCTTATGCGATCTTATACAGACGTTACCGCTCCACGCGAGCATGATCACAAGAAAGAAAACAAGAAACTGGGAGAGCAAAAATGAAATTAGGAATCGTAGGTTTGCCAAACGTAGGCAAAAGCACACTCTTTAATGCCATCACCAAAGCTGGCGCAGAAGCCGCTAACTATCCATTCTGTACCATAGAACCAAATGTCGGCGTGGTAACAGTGCCGGACGAACGGCTTAAAGTCCTTCACGAAATGTACCAGTCAAAAAAAACCATCTACACGACGATTGAGTTCTATGATATCGCCGGTCTTGTAAAGGGCGCGTCCAAGGGAGAAGGCCTTGGAAACAAATTTCTGGGGCATATCCGCGAAGTATCCGCGATCGTCCATGTCGTCAGATGCTTCGAAGATCCCAACGTCGTCCATGTAGATGGCCGGATCGATCCAATTTCCGACATCGAAACGATCAACACAGAACTGATCCTTTCGGATATGGAAGTGCTTGAGCGGAGGATTCAGAAGACCACCAAAAATTTGAAAGGCGATAAGAGCCTACAAAAGGAACTGGATCTGTTAAAGCGCATCAACGACTTTCTGGGCGAAGGAAAATCTGCACGAGCCATGGAACTTACGGACGAGGAAGCAGCGTTCGTGAAAACCCTTGACCTGCTTTCTTATAAACCTGTCATATATGCCGCCAATGTTTCGGAGGATGATGCCGCTACGGAGGACAACGCATTGATCTCGCAAGTCCGTGAATTTGCAGAAACGGAAGGCTCTGACGTAGTTGTGGTCTGCGCCAGCATCGAAGCCGAAATCGCGGAGCTTGACGATGATGAAAAGGAAATGTTCCTCGAAGAGCTGGGCATATCCGAATCGGGACTTGATAAGCTGGTAAAGGCATCTTACAGGCTGCTTGATTTGATATCGTTCCTGACGGCGGGCGAGCCGGAAGTAAGGGCCTGGACGATCAAACGCGGGACAAAAGCACCGCAAGCTGCCGGAAAAATCCATACCGACTTCGAAAAGGGATTTATTCGGGCGGAAACCGTCGCTTATGACAAGCTCATCGAATGCGGCGGCAATCTCGTCACCGCCAAGGAAAAAGGCCTGGTTCGCTCCGAAGGCAAGGAATATGTCGTGAAAGACGGAGACGTGATGCACTTCCTGTTTAATCTGTAAAGAAACCGCACACAACCAATGCTTCAAGCAAATGAACGAGGGGCAGGAAACATTAATTGACTAGGCATATTTTTCATTGCCTCCAGGCATAAACTATAATGTGTGTAGGCAAAAGTAGTAAGGAAATTCTGCAATACACCAATAAAAACCCCTGGCTCTATTCCCAATGTCATTAAGTTAATCATATGAAAAGCATAGTCATTAAGAAATAATGCAGAA
>CAJUEB010000134.1 GCA_910585135.1 uncultured Eubacteriales bacterium | reverse complement strand
GATTCAATGAACGCTTCCCCGCGGCAACGCCGTTAGAATGTTCAGCGTTCATTATACCATAGGAACGCCCCTCCTGTCATTGATTTTTGCAGGAGAGGCGTTTAATTCTATGCAATTTGTATGCGGCACAGCGATTTATTGAACGTTGTTCAATACCGCAATTTTCATTCAGCCATGCAGCATTCGATCACAAGTAACAGTTATCGTTCAAAGACTCGCATTTGCCATTTTACTGTTCATCCAACCATTCGCGCTTACTTGCATTTTGCCAGGAGCTTTTCCCATTGCTCGTCCACATACCGCTGTGTTTCATCGATCATCCATTCGTTGCCTTTTTTAAACATATGGGCAAAGCGTCCCTGCTTTTTCAGAAATTCCTCAACTGGGAGTTTTTTCTTCGGCTCATACGTCAGATGCCACTGCCCTTCCACGATCTCATACATCGGCCATACGCAGGTATCCACTGCAAGCTGGCAGATTTCTGCCAAATCCTCCGTTTCATACCGCCAGCCTCTTGGGCATGGCGCTAAAACGTTGAGGAAGCACGGGCCTTCCGTATAAATCGCCTTGTATGCTTTCTCGTGCAGATCCTTGAAATTCCCCATAAATGTAGTCTGGGCAGCATAAGGAATATTATGGGCAGCAATAATCGCCGTCAAATCTTTTTTGTTTTGGATTTTTCCTGGAATGCGCTCGCCCGCCGGAGATGTCGTAGCGTCTGCAAACCGCGGCGTTGAGGATGAACGCTGGATTCCCGTGTTCATGTATGCTTCATTGTCATAGCATACATAGACCATATCGTGTCCTCTCTCCATCGCACCCGACAACGATTGCAACCCGATATCATAAGTGCCGCCGTCCCCGCCAAAGGTAATAAACTTGAAATTGTCCTTCACTTTATCCCGTTTTTTCAATACTTTATATGCCGCTTCTACACCCGACATGGTCGCGGCGCCATTAGCAAACGCCGCATGAATATAGCTGTCATAATAAGCCGTATGGGGATATATGAATGTAGAAACCTCAAGACAGCTTGTCGCATTGGTAACGACCGCTTTATCCTCTGGTTTTAATGCGCGCAGCACGCCGCGTACTGCCACGCCTGCACCACATCCGGCACAGAGCCTGTGACCACCAGCCAGTCTTTCCGGCTTTTCTACCTCTTTCTTTAAACTATATGCCATTTGTATCTTCTCCTAATCTTCATACTTTTTATGGTCAAATCCGCCTTCGTCATAACGGGAGTCACGTACGCCTACATATCTATAGACGTCACCCGGATCATCCGTCTCGCTGATAATGAACAGATCATTGTAAATTTCGTAATAATCTTCGACAGTAATATCCCTGCCGCCAAGACCATAAATATAGTTGATTGCATACGGCTTATCCTTTAGATCATAAAGGGAATTTCTGGCTTCATTGAACAACGGCCCGCCGCTGTTGGAAAAGCTCTCCGCCTTATCCATGATTGCTACTGCTTTTACTTTGCACATTGCCTCTGCGAGCGGCACGCGTGGAAACGGCCTGAATACACGCAGCTTGATCAGCCCTACCTTTTTTCCTTCCGCGCGAAGCCTGTCCACGGCCTCTTTGCCCGTGCCTGCGCTGGAACCGATCACGACCAGCGCTACTTCCGCGTCGTCCATCATGTATTCTTCGAAGAAGCCGTACTTGCGGCCAGTCAGTTTTTCATACCGCCTGGCAACATCCATGATAATCGGCATCGCATCTTTCATCGCCTGCGCCTGCGAACGCTTAACTTCCATATAATATGGTGAAATTCCGTACGGACCTACCGCTAATGGATTTTCGTGCTTTAACAGATAGTTTTCCGGCTTGTATTCGCCGACGAAATTCTTTACCTCTTCATCCTCAAGAAGCTCGATATTGGAAACGCCATGACTGGTAATAAATCCATCCTGGCAGATCATGATCGGAAGCCTGATTGTTTCAGAAATCGGCATTGCCTGTACGTAATTATCATAGACCTCCTGATTTGTCTCCGCATAGATTTGAATCCAGCCGGAGTCCCTTGCGCCCATCGAATCGGAATGGTCATTATTGATGTTGATCGGACCAGTGAGCGCCCTGTTGACAACTGCCATAGTGATCGGAAGCCGTGCCGATGCAGCTACATAGAGAAGCTCCCACATATAAGCAAGTCCTGCCGACGATGTTGCCGTCACTGCCCGCGCTCCTGCTGCGGATGCGCCGATGCACACGGACATCGCACTGTGTTCCGACTCAACGGCAACGAATTCCGTATCGACCTCGCCGTCTGCTATGTACTGGGAAAAGTATTGCGGAATCTCTGTCGATGGTGTAATCGGAAAAGCGCCCATAACATCGGGATTGATCTGTTTCATCGCGATTGCTACCGCTTCATTTCCTGACATTCTGTCTCTCTTCGCCATTTACTTTTCCTCCTTTACAAAATCGATCGCGCCAAAAGGACATACCTTCACGCAAATCCCACAGCCTTTGCAATGCATAAAATCAAAATCCAGGCGCTTGCCGTCCTTGACAGGAATCGAGCTATCGGGACAGAACGGAACGCAAAGCATACAATGCTTGCATTTATCCTCTAAAAATACGGGCTTCATCACGCGCCAGTCCCCAGTTTCCACCAAGCGGGATGTAGCTGGTTCATATATCTCCGCACCCGTAGTCACATCCTGCCAGGTGATTTTTTCGTTAATATCTTTTGCTCTTGTTTTCATCGTTACCTTACTCCCTGTTTCGTATCGTCTATCCTACCTTCACTTCTTCCATGGCTTTAGCCAATGCTTTCATGTTTCCTTCTATGACATAATCCTTGTGGGCGAATTTATGCTCGAAGGATTCCCGCATATCCTGGATGAAACGTTCTTTATCGATCACATTGCTGATCTTTACCACCGCTGCCAGCATCGGCGTGTTAGGGAAATTTTTCCCCAGGGTTTCCATGGAAATTTTCTCCGCGTCCACTGCACAGACTTTGCCTTTATAGCCATTGAGCAGCGGCCTGATTTCTTCCGGTGTTTTTTTGCTGTTGATGATAAGCGCTCCCGTTTCCTTTAATCCGCTGGTCACGTCAACGGATTTTAACAATGTCTCGTCAACAACGACGACGTAATCGGGCGTATAGATATTGGAATGCACCTTGCAATGTTCATCGGTAATACGGTTGTATGCCGTAATCGGCGCGCCCATCCGCTCCGGGCCGTATTCTGGAAAACCCTGCACGTGTTTGCCGGAACTAAATGCTACGTCGGCAAGCAGAAGGCATGCGGTCTTTGCTCCCTGTCCGCCCCTGCCGTGCCATCTTATTTCTACTGCTTCATTTAATCTTTTCGTCATGTTCTCACTCCTGATTTTTATTATCAATGCGGCATCCCCATGCGTCGTATGCTTGGATATCGCATCATATTATCCCGTTGTTGTGTTACCATTTGATTTCGTTTGCTTATGCTTTCTGGCGTTTTGCGATATCGTTCTTTGGCGATATTTCCTGCATCACAAAAGGAAACCTCGCAAAACCCATTCGAGTTACTTCATTAGACTACATGAAGCGAGGCTTTCTGTCAATAGATTTTTGAAATTTTTTATGCTCATTTAACAAAAAACTTTTTATAAATTTGTTTTAGTTTACCAAATTTTGTGGTTTCAAGATATATGCTCCCCGAAAGGACTGGCGAAAGCTGCACGATATCCGAATAAAACCGCTCATGCGGCAGCCTGTACCCCTGACGCCATGTAATGGTACGATTTACATATTGATCCGTGCGACAGTTTACCCGCTTTACAAACCAAGGCGCGTCTTTAATCCGTCTTGAAGCACCTGCGAGAAATTTACACCTCTGGCGATGGTTACGGCAATCCGCACAAGATTAGCAAAAATCCTGGTCCACTTGCCAGCTTATGTCCCGCCTTTTTCAATCTACCGTCAAATCAGCGAGAGAACCGCCCGTCAGCCGCGCCAGCCCTTCCACAGTCAGCTCCATTTGCAGGCCTACCTTGCCACCACTGACCATGATCGTATCAAAGTTCTCGGCAGAAACATCGATAGCAGTCGTATATTGCTTTTTCATTCCTACCGGGGAACAGCCGCCCTTGATATAGCCCGTCACCTTCGTGATATCCCGCGCCAGTATCATCTCGAGCTTTTTTTCGGCAAAATGCTTGGCGGCTTTTTTAAAATCCAGCTCCCGACATACGGGAATCACGCAGACATGGTATTCCCTGCTGCTCCCCACCGTCACCAGGGTCTTAAATACCTGCGCTGGGTTTTGATGTAAAGCCTCCGCAACGGAAACGCCGTCGAGAAACCCTTCTGGTGCGTCGTATTCATACATTTTATACGGAATTCCTTCGGCTTCCACGATTCTGACCGCATTGGTTTTATGCGTGTTTATCTTTTTCTTCGTCATTTTGCCTCCTGTTCATGCCACTTTGCCCCGCTTTCCCATGCCGCTATCTGCCCACGTTAGATAACATTTTGCAAACTGCACATTTTTTCAAATCTGGCAGTTTCATGCGGACTGCTGCCCGTTTAGCGTCCCAGAACACTTTACAATTACAAAGCCCAACTCTCTTTTCTTGACGCATATTCTTCCCGGAGCATAGAATAACACCGAACCTCCCGAATCGATCCATCATAAATCCGATACGTTCTTCTCAGTGTCCCTTCATACATAAACCCGCACTTTTCAATGACCCGCTGGCTGCGCAGGTTTTCATTGCCGGTCCTGATCATCAGCACATCTAGCTTTAACGATTCAAAGGAATGCGTGATAATGCATTTTGCCGCTTCTGTCATAATGCCTCTGCCCCAATAGTCTTCTGACAGGGAATACCCAAGCTCCTTGCTTTTTACATTCGGCCTGAATTTATCTTCTTCAAGACCAATGCTTCCGATTACGTGACCGGTTTCTTTCTCCACGATCGCCCAGCACATATTGGCGAGAAATATGGAGGATATGATCATTTTCGATTCTGCGATGCTTTCGTGCGGCTTCCAGCCTGCCTGCGGTCCAACATTCGGATTTTTGGCATATTCATAAAGCTGTGGCGCATCCTTTTTCCTCCACATCCTAAGAAGCAATCGATCAGTCTCAAGGGTTGGTACTTTGATTTTTCGCATGGCAAGCTCCTTTGTCATTCGTATATCGAAAGGGCAAAATGCCCGTTTTGTCCATCTTGTGCAAAGAAAATTTGATTCACTATCTCCATTCCGCTATTCCTGGAACGAATATTCCCTGTTGGCTCATTGCGTAAGCTCCTGCTTTATTCATCGGAAGCCAGCCTCTTTCAATCAAGCCTTTGATATAAATTTTATTATAGACAAATGGAAACACAAGCCAAGATAAGCCACAGGTTACCGTATCCAACACCAATGATATAATCAGCCATTTCCAGTCGCCCCGGACAAGCGGCACAAGAAAGCCAAAAAACAGCATTGTCCAGCTAAAGCCTACTTTTACCGTCCTGACCGCGCCGAACGGATTTGTCATCTCTGTGATCATTTTTCCTTCTCCTTATTAAATATATATTCCATTTTCTATATGAAAGCGGCTGAAATGCTGCTACTGCAATTCCGCCGTATATCGTGCCACTTGCTAAAATACAACTCTATAATACTCCATATACATATAAAAAATCAATGAAATCTATTGTCTGATAACGGCAAATTACATATATACGTGCCGATCGCATCGCCATACTTTATATGATCCATTTTCCCGTTTTCAGGTCACTATAGCAGCACTTACTCTTAACAGCGAGCATTCCATCAGGACAGTATCCCCTCCCTGCACTTTTCACAAAGCCCTCTCATATACTATTTCATGAAGGAGGTGCTAAAAATGCATAAAAAGTTTTTAGCTGTATTCCTTCCTATTGTTGTTGCTTTTTCCCTGGTGATACCATGGTCGGCGCTGGCCGCCGATCGCAGCGAAAGCACGGAAAGTAAAGCGAACGCCCAAAATACGCAGTATCGAGGCATCGATGTCAGCGCATGGCAGGGCGAAATCAACTTTACCCGTGTTAAAGATGCGGGAATCGAAGCGGTCTATATCCGTGCAGGGGAAGGCGCCAATATCACTGATAGATATTTTGAAAGAAACTACGAGAATGCAAAAGCCGCAGGCCTGAAGTATGGATTCTACCATTATGTGACTGCGCGCACTGTAAGCGAGGCTGAAGAGCA
>CAJUEB010000133.1 GCA_910585135.1 uncultured Eubacteriales bacterium | reverse complement strand
ACTCGTCCATATCGGATTTGTCGTAGCGATTAAAGTCTCCTCCGTATTTTGCCCCTAGATAGGCCAGGATATCAACCCAGCTCACATGAACTTTTTTACGGTAGCTGTCGATATCGATATCCATTGCTGTTTTCATGACATCGTAGGGAATATTGAATTCAACCCATTTGATGGGCTTGTCAGCATCCTTTGTTTTCTTGCCTGTCAAGGCATATGGATCGGATAGAAGCGAGGAAAGGCATATGGAAAGGGCGGCACACAGGAACATGCTTGCTGTGGCAATCAGCATGGCGTTTTTTTTCGTAGTTTTCATAAAAAACCTCCCATTTATGAATATGAGAGGTCATCGTCTTTTATGAGCAGGATGGTGGAAGGAGGATATGTTATATCTGTGTTTTGGCTGTGCTGCGGTTTCGTGGTCTTTAGCTTGCATCAATTCGCTTGATCGTATCGTTTGCCCATTTTCGGTCAATTTTATTCTGCTTTTTTAGCTGGTCTTTGATTTTGTGCAGCTCTTTTTCGTTGATATTATTTTTGTTGTAGATACCATCGATTCGTTCTGTCAATCTTCGTTCCATGCCCGTCAGCATTTGCCGGGTGGCTTTTACATCGACATGCAAGGAAATATTGTCCGTTTTTAGTTCAGCCACATCGTCCTTGAGTGTTGAGACATCTGCTTGAAGCGTTGTGACCTTTGTTTGCAAGTCGGCGACGTCATCCTTTAATGCAGCGACATCTGTTTTTAGTTCAGCAACCTCGGTTTTGAGAACAGCGACGTCCGTTTTTAGTTCGGCAACCTCGGTTTTGAGAACGGCGACGTCCGTTTTTAGCGTAGCGACATCATCCTTGAGAACAGCAACGTCCGTTTTTAGCACAGCGACATCATCCTTGAGAACAGCAACGTCCGTTTTTAGCACAGCAACGTCGTCCTTGAGAATAGCGACATCCATTTTTAGTTCAGCAACCTCGGTTTTGAGAACAGCGACGTCCGTTTTTAGTTCAACAACGTCATCTTTGAGAACAGCGACTTCGGTTTTGAGAAGCGAGAAGCCTTCTTTTAGTTCAGTGACATCACTTTGCAATCCGACAACAATTGTTTCGACACGGCTGAGTCTGTTGCTGTTTTCTTTTACTTCGCTTAGTATTTCTTTTAGGATCGCTTCCATATCCCAAGCCTCCTTTTTTATTCATTCACCCCATAAGTACTATAAAATATAATATACCATAATATGTGCTATCAGTCAATTTTGTATTTAAAAAAATTAACAATAATTCCATTTATTTACTTACGGCTGGCAATTGACGAGAAGCTATTGGTTTGTTACATTTGGTGATTGCATAAGGAAAGCTTCGCTGGATCGGTTGTCAAATCGCTGGGCTTTGCGTTTGGCTTTAAGGGCAGTATCGTCTAAGGAATCATGATTATGGCATAGCCGGTGACATTCGATAGACAAAAAACCCCTGTTGCGTTGCTGGCAGCAGAGGGTGCAGGAGGCTGTATTTAGCGTCCCAGGCTTTTATTTCAAATTATCCGGGTTAAGGCATTCAAGCTCAGGCAGGACAAATATTCCGTCTTTTCTGATGAGGACATCATCGAAGTAGATTTCCCCGCCGCCGTATTCCGGTCTTTGAATCATGACCAGATCCCAGTGGATGGCCGATTTATTTCCATTGAACGCATCCTCGTAAGCAGCGCCCGGCGTCAGGTGGAAGCTGCCTGCGATCTTTTCATCAAAGAGGGTATCCTTCATCGGGTGGAGGATATATGGGTTTACGCCAATGGCAAATTCACCGAAATACCTGGAATTTTCATCGGTGTCCAGAAGCTGGTTGATTCTCTCGTCGTTATTGGCGCTCGCTTTGACGATTTTGCCGTTCTTTACTTTAAATACGATGTTTTCATAGGTGAAGCCTTGCTCTTCAGAAGGCGTGTTGTATGCGATCGTACCGTTCATGGATTCCCGCACAGGCGCTGTATAAACCTCTCCGTCAGGGATGTTCCGTTCGCCGTCGCATTTGATGGCAGGAATGCCCTTGATGGAAAATTTCAGATCCGTGCCAGGTCCTTTGATATGAACCTTGTCGGTTTTGTTCATCAGTTCCACCAGGCTGTCCATCGCCTTGCTCATCTTTTGATAATCCAAGGTACAAACATCAAAATAGAAATCCTCGAAAGCCTCCAGGCTGCTGTTGGCAAGCTGTGCCATGGAGTTGTTCGGATACCTTAAGACAACCCATTTCGTCTTGTTTACCCTGTAGTCCAGCGTCGGTCTGGTCAGCTTGCTGTACATATTGAGCTTTTCGGACGGGACATCGGAAAGTTCCGCCGTATTGCCGCCTGCCCTGATGGCGATATAGGCCTGCATTCCTTTCATCTGTGCGAGCTGGTAATCGTTCATAAATTCGATCTGTTCCTGGCAGCATTCCATCATGATTTCCCGGTTGATGGCGGAATCCCTGATTTCGGCATAAGGCATACCGCCTTTTGCATAAACGTTTTTGATAAGCTGCCTTACTAAGCTTTTACAGCACTCTCCTTCATAACTGATCAGAACCTTGTCGCCTTTCTGCACATCACAGGAATACTCTGTCAGCAGATCGGCCAGCTTCTTGATTCTTGAATCCATAATTTTCCTCCTTGCTATATGTCAAATTCATTAATTTCCTGTAGCATATTATACCCTAAATGTGGTATTTTTAAAAGGGGTCAATGTGCAAAGGAGAAGCGATGAAATACGTGTTTATCATAAATCCGTCATCAGGACAGAAAAATGCACGGACTGCATTTATGAAAAAAGCAGAAACAGCGGCAAAGGCTTTGCAGCTGGATTATGAGCTTTATTTGACAAAAGCACCGCAGGATGGCGGACGCTTTGCCAGGGCGCTTTGCATGAAAAATTCTGAACGGGGCGAGAGGTTGCGATTTTATGGCTGTGGAGGCGATGGGACGCTGAATGAGCTGGTTAATTTTACGGCGGGTTTTCCCAATGTGGAGATCGGCATGATTCCGATGGGGACAGGAAACGATTATATCCGCAATTACGGGGCTGTTTCAGATTTTTTGGATCTGAAAGGGCAGTTTTTGGGAAAAGCAAGGCACAGTGATTTGATTAAATACAAGGCGGTCTATGAGGACAAGCATATAGAGGGATATTGTGCCAATATGGTTAATATTGGATTTGACTGCAATGTGGTTGATCTGGCGGGCAAGGCAAAACGTTGGCCTTTGCTGAAGGGTACTTTGGCGTATTTGGTTTCTGTAGCGATTATGTTAATCAAAAAGAAGGGCGCTGATTTGCGGATCGAATACGAGGATGGGCGTATTGTGGATGGAAAAATTCTTCTCTCAGCGGTTGCAAACGGCTGTTTTTGTGGGGGCGGTGTGAAAGGCGTTCCTTATTGCCGCTTGGATGATGGCCTCATGGATGTGAGCGTTATCCATGATGTCAGCAGGCTGTTTTTTATCTCCATGTTTCCAAGCTATGCGAAGGGAATGCATCTTGACAAGAAAAAAATCCGGGAGGGCGGGATCATAAAATACAGCAAGGAACGAAGGCTTGTGATTATAGCAAACAGCGGGCATATGCGGCTTTGCATCGATGGGGAGATCACAACACAGCAAAGAATCGAGTTTTCCATGGTGCGGGATGCATTTCGGTTCATCGTGCCTGCCAATATCGGCTGATGCCTAGGCATCGCGCCGCAGCCGCAGGACATCGTGCTGCAGCCGCCCAATGCAGTTTATCGGCGAGGAGACAGATGTTTCGAAGCCTTTCAAACGATATCGAAATCTGTTGGAAAACGGCATTTTATGGGTGTTTGGCCGCTTACAAAAGCGTTATATGAATCACATCGGAATATGTAATAAGGCCTTTTAGGGAGATATTCTTGATACGGCCTTCTTTTTTTGTTACCGTAGTGTGAAGAACGCCTTTTGGCTGCTGCATGGTGAATGCATGAATTCCGTCTGGTTTGTTCTTTGCCAGCGCAAAGGATGCCGCTACCGTGCCGGATGCGCAGCTACCCTCAAAATACGTGGTGTCTACGTCTTTTACATAGACTACGGGCGTCATACACTGATTGGCGGTGTCGCAGAACATGATTCCGAATGCAGGCAGGTCAGGGGAGATTGCTTTATAGATGTGATTTTTGATTGTTTCAAAGCGTTCTATTGTTGGTGCGATATCTTCTAAAATGAGGTGGGCAATGCCGTCCATCTTTACCAAAATGCCGTCTTTTTGAATGGAAAGCTCTTTTGCCGGGATAAGCTGGATGCCGGAAGGTACAGGCATTTCCATTTCGACTGTTCCGTCGGGGAAGATGCGGGCTGTCAGCGGTTTCTCACAGCCACTGGTTCTTATGGTGACGGTATCCTGTTTTTTGGTATCTGCAAGGTAGCGTGCAAACGCCCTGGATGCATTGCCGCAGAATTCAAGTCCGCACATTTCCATTTGCGGAAGGGGAGCGGAAGGGATTTCTGCCAGAGAGCCGGTTTGGGACGGTATTTTTTTCGATTGAGATGGTGTTTTTTCTGGCAACAAAAATGCTACCTGCTCGCCGCCCAGCTCTTTCTGCTGCAAAAGCTGCCGGGCGGTTTCCTTATAATCTTTGCGGCTGGTTGGCGTGAGAACCATGATGGTAATGTTTCCTGAAGCGTTTGCGACGATGAGATCTATATTTTTATTCATTTTCTTGCCCTTTCCTGAACTTCTGTCGTTTTGTGTGCCGGGCATCAAAATGCCCAAATAAAAATATATCATTTTATCCTATTGCATACAACGATAATTTAAGGTATACTAAAATCCGTCGAGAAAAATAAGACTGAAACGATATGGAGAAGTATCGAAGTGGTCATAACGAGCCGCACTCGAAATGCGGTTGTCCGTAAGGGCACGTGGGTTCGAATCCCACCTTCTCCGCCAAACAAAAGGATGCCGAAGGGTATCCTTTTTTGTTTCGTAAAATAAGAAGGATTCGAACCCGAAAGGGCGCGAGCGTAAAGCAGAATGATCCAGCGAATCATTCTGTAGCAAGCGGTTCAAGCAGCGGGTGCGGGAGCTGCGCAGAGCGGCAGATTTGCAAAGCAAATCTGTGTAAATCTCACCTTTTCCGCCAATAAAGCCTGTAATTGTAACGGTTACGGGCTTTTCTATTTGCGGATTTAGCGGCGGTTTTGAACACAAAATATGAGAAACAAACAAGCAAATTTTGAAAACTATTGAAAACCCGAATAAAGTCGGATATAATTAAGTAAATTGTAAACCACTAATTATTTGGAGGTGCGTCGATGTTTATAGGCAGGCAGCAGGAATTGAATACACTTCACAAGTTATATCATTCCGGCAAATTTGAATTTGCGGTTATTTACGGTCGTCGCCGGGTCGGCAAAACCGCCTTGATCAACGAATTTACAAAAGATAAAGACACTATTTTCTTCACCGGTGTTGAAACTAATGCAAAGCAAAACTTAGATAACTTTTCGAGATGCATTATGGAATATAACACGGGCATCACTGTCAATTCGTCCTTTGCATCCTTTCAAGCAGCACTTGAATATGTTTTTGAGCTGGCGAAAACGAAAAAGATCGTGCTTGTCATCGACGAATACCCTTATGTTGCCCGTGCGTCCAAAAGCCTTGCTTCTACGCTCCAGCTTTTGATTGATAAAAACAAGGATTGCTCTAAGCTGTTCCTGATCCTCTGCGGTTCTTCCATGTCGTATATGGAGGATCATGTTTTGGCATATAAAGCGCCGCATTACGGAAGCAAACCCCCCCCCCCCCCCCCCCCCCCCCCCCGCCCCCCTGAAGCCTGTTCCCCCCCTACAAAGTTTTCGGGCATCGATAAAGCACTGGCATACGGAGTCGTTGGCGGAACACCGCAGTATCTGATGCAGATGGATGACAATCTTTCCATTGAAGATAATATCAAAAACACTCATTTGAATCCGATATCCTCAATTTTTGAAGAGCCGAACAATTTGCTCAAGCAGGAAGTGCGTGAACCGGGAATTTACAATGCAGTGATTACGGCCATTGCCACGGGTTGCTCCAAAATGAACGAGATTTCTAATAAAATAGATGAAAGTACAAGTGTATGTGCAACTTATATTAAGAACCTGATTGCGCTGGGTATTGTAAAAAAAGAATCGCCCTACGGCGAAAAATCGAGCCGCAAGACGATTTATTCGATTGAAGA
>CAJUEB010000132.1 GCA_910585135.1 uncultured Eubacteriales bacterium | reverse complement strand
CCGGCATGCGTGTTCTGCGGCAGCTCCGACGAGGTGAAGCAGATCAAGGGCAAAAACGTGTGCGGCGCATGCCTGAAGGAATTACAGTCATTATAAAATAATGAGCAAGCAAAAGGCGCGAAATTAATTGCCTTTTTTTTGCGTGAAAAAAAGACGTTTGGCAACAATAATAACGAGGAAGAGGTTTTCTGAATACGTTTTGCTCCCCTTATGTGTAAAACTTGTAAACCTCTTCCTTATCGTGTGTATACCTTGAAAAAATCTGAAAAGCACAGTATAATATTCTGGTCTGGTATCAATATTTCGGAGGAAAAAAGTGGCAAAGTTCTTAGTACAAAAAAGCGCACCGCTTAGAGGCGAGGTCAAGATAAGCGGCTCGAAGAATGCAGTGCTTCCTATTATGGCAGCGGCGCTTTTAACGGAAGAAAAATGCGAAATAAAGGATGTTCCGGCGCTTAGGGACGTGGAAGTAATGTGTAAGCTTTTGGAGAGCCTTGGCGCATCGGTTGAGATGGATCTTGCGCATAATTGCGTGCAGATAGAAGCTGCTGGGGAGATTTCATGGGAAGCGCCGTTTGATCTGGTAAAGATGATGCGTGCTTCGATTCTGGTTTTAGGGGCGCTGCTGATTCGGACTGGGCGGGCGATCATCCATCTGCCAGGCGGGTGTGCGATCGGAAAGCGGCCGGTGGAGCTGCACTTAAAGGGTCTTCGGGCAATGGGCGTGGAGATCGATGAAGCACAACTTAACCGGGGAATCGTCGATGCGAAGGTGGAAAAGCTTTCAGGCAGCACGATTTACCTGGATTTTCCCAGCGTGGGCGCTACGGAAGTGATCGTCATGGCAGCTACGCTTGCCGATGGCGTGACGATTCTCGAAAACGCCGCACAGGAACCGGAAATCGTTGATCTGGCGAATGTTTTGAACAAGATGGGAGCGCGCATCAAAGGCGCGGGTACGGATACGATAAAAATAGAGGGCGTAGAAAGCTTAAAAGGCGTTTCCCACCACGTGATTCCTGATCGGATCGAAGCGGGAACGTTCATGGTGGGCGCTGTGATGACAGGCGGCAATGTGCTGATTAAGAATATCGTAGCCGATCATCTGAAAGCCGTGATCGCAAAGCTTCGGGAATGCGGTGCGGAAATTCAGATGACCGATGAAGGTTTAGTGGTCCGGGGCGACCGCAGGCCGATCAATTCGACGGACATCAAGACGCTGCCATATCCGGGATTTCCGACGGATATGCAGTCGCCGTTTATGGCGTTGCTGACGGTCGCAAAAGGACCAAGCGTCGTGATCGAAACGGTTTTTGAAAACAGGTTCATGCACGTTGGGGAGTTCAACAGGATGGGTGCGAATATCAAAACGAATGGAAATTGTGCGATCATTCCAGGCGATAAGACGCTTCAGGGCGCGCAGGTGGTAGCGACTGACCTCAGGGCCGGTGCAGCGGTGGTATTGACTGGGCTGGTGGCGGACGGCACGACGGAAGTTTCCCAGATCTACCATGTTGACAGAGGCTATGAGAATTTCGTGGAAAAGCTCAGGTCTTTGGGCGCAAACATCATGCGGGTAGAGGAATAGCGCAGAAAAACCATGCAGAGAGATTTCATGATCTTGGTAGAATGCTGGCTTCGAAAGAGGTCTTTCACGCAAGGGAAGGAAATCGTAGAATAAAATCGATCAGCTCCGGCAGTCCCGGAGCTTTTTTATTGGGCGCATTGTAAAAAAATGAAAAAATACCTTGACGCACGAGTTAGTGTGTGCTAACATTATTGCAGTTAGGAAAGACTAATCAATTAATGTTGATAAGGAGGCGGGCAGCATGAATCTGACAGAAGTACAGACGGGGGAAGCGTATACGATCAAAGCGGTTACGACGAATGATGAAGAAATGGATGCGTTCTTGTTTTCCCTGGGATGTTATAGCGGCGAACCGATTACGGTTATTTCACGCATAAGAGGCGGCTGTGTTGTTTCGATCAAAGACAGCAGGTACAACATTGACAATCAGTTGGCATCGTCTATTACGGTGTCATGAGCGCATTGGTTTTAACAGCGTTGCCGCAGGGAAGCGTTTGTTGAAATATGTGCTGGCAAGTATGCCTGTTATAACAAACGCATTGATTTTAACGGCGTTGCCGCAGGGAAGCGTTTGTTGAAATATGTGCTGGCAAGTATGCCTGTTATAACAAACGCATTGATTTTAACGGCGTTGCCGTAAGGAAGCGTTTGTTGAAATATGCGGCGACAAGCTTGCATATTATAATGAACGCATTGGTTTTAGCGGCGTTGCCGTAAAGAAGCGTTTATTGAATCATGGATTCTGATGAAAAAAGCAGAGGATATCCATGATATAACGAAAATGGTATTGTGGCGTACGTGTGCGCCGCATATATTTTGCCTGACGGTTAGTTATAACTACCCAAGGTTAGTAAATTATAACTACATGCCGAATGGCGTGTATTGCACCCGAAGTGGCCAATATTCGAGGGCTGAATGGTGTGTATCCAGGGGATGTGCGAAAGATAACCAAGCGCTAGGGAAAAGATTCTTGCAGGATGGGAGACTGATTGTTGGGAGATGGGTAACAGACCGCCGCGCGGTAGCGAAAGGCCGTTAGTGGAGAAACGAAGGATAATCGAAAAGCAAAGAAACGATCATGAGAAAATCATAAAGGAAAAACCTGTATCATTGATAAAAGGAGGAGGAAAAATGAGAATTGCTTTGACAGGAAACCCCAATAGTGGTAAAACAACAATGTACAATGCTCTTACGGGAAGAAATGAAAAGGTCGGAAACTGGGCAGGCGTTACCGTAGACAGGAAAGAGAGTCCGATTAAAAAAAGCTATTATGACGGATCAGAAGAGCTGATTGCCGTAGATCTGCCGGGCGCATATTCCATGTCTCCGTTTACTGCCGAAGAAAGCATCACCAGCGGATATGTGAGGAATGAACATCCCGATGTCATCATCAATATCGTCGATGCAGATAACTTGAGCCGCAGCTTGTTCTTCACGACACAGCTGATGGAACTGGGCATTCCGGTCGTTGTCGCATTGAACAAAAGCGACATCACGAAAAAGAAAAAGACGAAGATCGATCTAAAGGCTTTATCAAACAAACTGGGGTGTCCCGTGATCCCGACTGTTTCTACGGCAGCGGGGGATTCGGGTCTTGTGCAGACAGTTCAGGCGGCAGTATCGCTTTCTGGAAAGCAGCAGAATGCGCCGTACGTACAGGGCGATATTGATTTGCATAGCAAAGAGATGGTGGAAGCAGCGGACAGGAAGCGCTTTGCTTTCGTCAATAATATTGTCCGTGAAGTAGAACAACGCCAGGTGCGTACAGAGGAAAGAAATAACAGCGACAGAATCGATACGATCCTTACAAATAAGGTGGCGGGCATTCTCATTTTCGCCGTTGTTATGTGGGCTGTATTCGCGATTTCCCAAACGTATTTAGGACCGATCATCGCTGACTGGCTGGTTGGCTGGATCGAAACCTTCCAAGGCTGGGTAGGCGTGCAACTTGAAAGTGCGCATCCGTTCCTGCAAACGCTGCTGGCTGACGGTATCGTAGGCGGCGTCGGCGCAGTGGTAGGATTCCTGCCGCTCGTCATGGTGATGTATTTCCTGCTGGCACTGCTGGAGGACTGCGGGTATATGGCGCGGGTAAGCGTGGTGCTTGACCCGATTTTCAAAAGGGTTGGACTGTCGGGAAAATCCGTGATCCCGTTCGTTATCGGAACAGGTTGTGCGATTCCGGGAATCATGGCGGCGCGTACGATCAGAAGTGAAAGGGAACGCAGGGCGACTGCCATGTTGACGCCTTTCATGCCTTGCGGGGCGAAGCTTCCGGTAATCGCACTCTTTGCAGGCGCGTTCTTTGCGGATGCTTCCTGGGTCGGCCCGCTTATGTATTTCGTTGGAATTCTTTTGATTCTTTTCGGTGCTCTGTTGATCAAGTTGATTACAGGGTACAAATATCGGAAATCGTTTTTCATTATCGAACTCCCCGAATATAAAGTTCCGGGGCTGGGCAGGGCGTTCATGTCTATGTTACAGCGTGCGAAAGCGTATATCATCAAGGCAGGGACGATCATTTTGGTATGCAATGCAGTTGTGCAGATCATGCAGACCTTTAACTGGCATTTGCAGCCTGTAGCGGAAGGTATGGAGGACACTTCGATCCTGGCAACGATCGCTTCTCCATTTGCCATCGTCATGATTCCGCTGGGATTTGGCGTTTGGCAGCTTGCGGCGGCAGCCGTTACCGGGTTTATCGCGAAGGAAAATGTTGTCGGCACGCTTGCGGTCGTTTATGGGATTACGAATTTTATCGATACGGAAGAGCTGGCTCTGGTCGGCGGGGCCAATGAAGTCGCTGTGACGATGGGGTTTACTTCTGTTGCGGCTCTGGCATACCTGATGTTTAACTTGTTTACGCCGCCGTGTTTTGCCGCAATCGGTGCGATGAATTCTGAAATCAAGAGTAAAAAATGGCTCTTTGCCGGAATCGGGCTGCAGCTGGCAACTGGCTATACGATCGCTTTCCTGGTTTACCAGATTGGAACGCTGGTTACGGCGGGACATATCGGAACGGGCTTCGTCCCGGGGCTGGTTATCGTAGCAGCCATTGCAGCATATATCGTTTATTTGGTTAGAAGGACAAACCGCAGGATGGAACGTGAATACGCATTGGGAAACGGTGCGCAGACTGTATAGCATAAGGAGGTGACGCCATGATAAATGTCATCGTAACAATTGTGATTTTAGTCGTTTTGGGTGCAGCGGTCAGATATATCGTAAAAGCGAAAAAACGCGGTGTGAAGTGCATCGGTTGTAGCGCTGCGGGAAGTTGCACACAAGGAGGCTGCGCGCAGGGAAGCTGGGAGGAGCCGACGTGCGGCGGATGTTCCTGTGAAAGCCGGACGCCATCGGATATCCATTGTGGATGCGGGTGCGGCGAAGATGGTGAACCGCCTGCGAAAGGAAATTCTTAAAGGCAGTGAGCCACTTACACAGGAAAATTCTTAACGATCGTGAATCGTTTGCAAAAGATGAAAGGCAGTGAGCCACTTACACAGGAAAATTCTTAACGATCGTGAATCGTTTGCAAAAGATGAAAGGCAGTGTGCCATTTGCAAAAGAAAATGATTAAGGCAGCGGGGCACTTGCAAAAGGAAATGGAATGATGATTCGAGAAGGAGCGGTTGCCGATTGCGGCAGCTCCTTTTTGTATAAAGAAAACCCCGTGTTAAAAAACGGTGTCATGAAGTGACATTGGCGTTTGATGCAGAGATGATCGTTTTCGTGTATTTGCTACAGGCACAATTTATGCGGAAAAAATCTGTAATTTGTATAATCTTTCCATTGCTGCCAATACTAATAGGGAATAAAGTTTAAGGAGGATTCACGATGAAGGATTTAAAGGGCAGCAAGACTTACGATAATCTGCTGATCGCTTTTGCAGGAGAATCCCAGGCAAGGAACAAATATACATTCTTTGCCGCAAAAGCGAAGGAGGAAGGCTACAGGCAAATCGCCAAAATCTTTGAGGAAACGGCAGCGAATGAGAAAGAACATGCGGAAATATGGTATAAGCATTTCGCAGGAATCGGGACGACCGAGGAAAATCTATTGACGGCGGCCGAGGGTGAGCATTACGAATGGAGCGAAATGTATGCTGATATGGCGAGGGTAGCAAGGGAGGAAGGCTTTAATCAGATTGCGGAGCAGATGGACGGCATCGCTGCGATCGAGAAGTACCATGAAGAACGCTATCGTGATTTTCGTAATAAGGTTCAGCAGAACAAGGTGTTCCAGCAGGATGAAGAGGTCGTTTGGATCTGCGATAACTGTGGTCACCAGCAAAAAGGCACGCAAGCGCCGGAAATTTGCCCGGTTTGCTTCCATGACAGAGGATACTTCCAGATTTATCTCGACAAGACGCTCTGCTCCTGTTCATCTTAATGGAAAATTTGTCGTATCAGTGTGCTGGGGAAAACCGCGCATATGCTCGGTGATGCAAGGATGGCAAATTCATCGACGGTGCGGCATAATGATAGCAAACGCTGTAGCTGCTATGGCGTGGTGATGGCAAACTTTGTTGATGTCGCAATGCAATAATGGCAAACTCTGTATAAATGAGGTTTTTGATCTTATTTATACAGAGTTTTGTTTTGTAGTGCTTTAGCAGCGGTTCCGACCGAGGAAAGAGGGAGGAACAAAGAACCA
>CAJUEB010000131.1 GCA_910585135.1 uncultured Eubacteriales bacterium | reverse complement strand
TAAAGGATTATGGCGCGGATGGCACTAGAATTGTGGAATTTCAATATGAGGGCGTGTTCATGGAACGCCTGGAAGAGATGGGCAGCGTGCCGCTGCCGCCGTATATCGAAAGAGACGGGAATGCGGACGATAAAGATCGATACCAGACCGTGTATTGCCGGGAGGAGGGTTCTGTGGCAGCGCCTACAGCGGGACTGCACTTTACGGAAGAACTGCTGGATAAGATCAGGCGAAAAGGCGTAGAGCTGGCTTATGTTACGCTGCATGTGGGAATCGGCACGTTCCGCCCGGTCAAATGCGAAAATATCGAAGAGCATTCCATGCACTTTGAAGAATATTTCATCAGTGAAGAGAGTGCTGCGGCCATTAACCGCGCAAAACGGGAGGGACGCAGGGTCGTTTCCGTGGGAACGACATCAACCAGGACTGTTGAAAGCGCGGCATATTTTATGCCCGCGGAAGCAGTTGGGACTGGAACTTTTGAAACAGCAGAAGCTGGCGGTTTTGCGGAAGCAGCAGGAATTGGCAGAATTGAGACAACGGCAGGAATGGGCGTCTCTGCGGAAAAGCCTGGATTTAACAACGCTGTTGAAATGGCAAGAACCAGCAGCCTTGTGGAAAAGCCTGGTGCTGGTGGCGTTTCTCAAACGGAAGAAGCTAGCGGCGGGACTGGAATACCTGGAGCAAACAGGGCTTTTATGGGGGTTGGCGCTGGCGGCGCTTCCGGGAAAAGCGCAGGCGTTTGGCAGGTAAAGCCGGGTGCGGGAAGCACGGATATTTTTATCTATCCAGGGTATGAATTTAAGATCGTAGATTGCTTGATCACTAATTTCCATTTGCCGAAATCGACGCTTTTGATGCTGATCTCGGCGTTATATGATAGGGAGAAGATATTGGAGGCATACGAGGAGGCTATTCAGGAGCGGTATCGGTTTTTCTCTTATGGGGATGCGATGTTTCTTTTGTGAAGATAGAAAAAGGAGAGCCTGATGAGGGTAGAGCATGAATTTGGCGCATTTTATGATGCGCACTCCAGAGTTTTGATACTAGGCAGCATCCCTTCCCCAAAATCGCGGGAGCAGGGGTTTTACTATGGCCATCCTCGGAATCGGTTCTGGATGGTATTGGCAGATTTGCTCGAGGAGCCGATGCCTGATACCGTAGAAGCGCGCAAGGCTTTTTTGCTGCGCCATCATATTGCTTTGTGGGATGTGCTGGATAGCTGTGAGATCAGGGGTGCTGATGATGCCAGCATTAAAGAACCTGTTGCCAATGACATGAACCTGATCCTAAAAGCGGCCGATATCCAAGCGGTTTTTACGACGGGGGCAAAGGCAACCAGCTTATATAAGAAGCTGTGCTTTCCTGTATGCGGTGTCGAATCGATCGGCTTGCCGTCAACCAGCCCTGCGAACTGTGGCTGCTCTTATGAGCGGCTAAAGGACGAGTACCGCCAGATTATATCGTATTTATAAAAGGAGGCAATATGCCAGCAGTTACTTATGAATTGATCAAAACGGATCGGCAGACAAAAGCCAGGAGGGGGCGGATTACCACACCGCACGGCGTGATCGAAACCCCGGTATTCATGCCGGTAGGAACGGCGGCCACGGTCAAGGCGATGCGCACCGAGGAGGTGAAGGAGCTGGGAGCGGAGATTATCCTTTCCAATACGTACCATCTCTATTTAAGACCTGGACATGAAATCGTCAAAGCGGCGGGCGGCCTTCATAAATTCATGAACTGGGACAAACCGATCCTGACGGACAGCGGCGGATTCCAGGTTTTCAGCCTTGGCGCAATGAGAAAAATAAGCGAGGAAGGTGTTACGTTTCGTTCGCATATAGATGGCTCTAAGCATATGCTGACGCCAGAAAAGTCCATGGAGGTGCAAAACGCGCTGGGTTCGGATATCATCATGGCATTTGATGAGTGTACGCCATATCCTGCTGACAAGGGATATGCAAAAGCCTCTATGGAGCGGACGACAAGGTGGCTGAAACGCTGCAAAGAATATCATAAAAACACAGAGCGGCAGTCTTTGTTCGGCATCATGCAGGGCGGCATGTATATTGATTTGAGAAAGGAAAGCGCAAAGCAGATCGTCGATTTAGATCTGCCGGGCTATGCGATCGGCGGGCTTAGTGTAGGTGAGCCGAAAGAGGTCATGTATGCGGTCATGGATGAGTGTGTGGATTGCTTGCCTGCCGATAAGGCACGCTATCTTATGGGGGTAGGAAGCCCCGATTGTCTCTTTGAAGGTGTTGAGCGAGGAATCGATATGTTCGATTGTGTGCTTCCGACGCGGATCGCGCGGCATGGCATGGCAATGACTTCCCAGGGGAGGGTCAATATCAAGAATGCTGCCCATGAAAAGGACTTCTCTCCGCTTGATCCGAATTGTGATTGTTATACCTGCCGGAATTATTCGAGGGCGTATCTGCGCCACCTTTTTAAAGCAGATGAGATCTTATCTTCCATGCTGATGACGAACCATAACCTGCATTTTTTGGTAAACACGATGAAGAATATCCGAAAGGCAATCGAAGAGGACAGGTTTTTAGCGTATAAGCGCGAATTTTATGATGCTTATGGTCGATTTTAAATGATAAATGATAAGGTTTGCCAATATATCAAAACCCCTGCTGATCGATTCGCTGACTGGCAGGGGCTTATTTGTCTGGAAAGCCGAGTATGCTGTCTGAAAAGCTACATATGCGGGAGGTTTGCGGTACGCATATTAGAAATGCTTCTGGA
Organism: uncultured Eubacteriales bacterium; assembly: GCA_910585135.1. GTDB lineage: Bacteria > Bacillota > Clostridia > Peptostreptococcales > Anaerovoracaceae > Lentihominibacter. Next base: position 3,617 of record CAJUEB010000131.1, on the reverse strand, counting down.
CTTGACCGTGCTAAGTTTTCAGGAAATCTTTTATACTATGCTTTCAAAAAATCCCCCAGCTCCTGGTTGAATTTTTCAGGATTTTCCAGGAACAGTCCGTGTCCGCAGCCTGGGAAGATAACCAGCTTGCTTTCACCGCCAAGGTGTTCTTTCATATATTCGCCGTGGGATGGCCCGTAGATTAAACCGTCGCCGCTGTAGGTGAGAAGTACAGGTATTTTGATGGTAGGCAGAACAGCCCTGAAATCCTCGATGGCCATTGCGATCCACATATTCATCATGCAGTGCGGCGTATTGTCAAGCGCTTCGTTAAATACCCATTTGAATTCATTGCTTTCCTGATCATAACCTTTTGCAAAAACATTTGGAATAAACAGCTTGGCGGCAAATTCCCAGCTTACTGCGAGAGCGGCCATGAATTGCAGATTTTGCACGATATCAAAGCTACAGCTCTGTCCGAGCTTCCATTCGTCATCGTTGAGAAGCTTTGGCGTCATATCGATGAAACACATTTTCTTGATGTATTGGCAGTTGAATTCCCTTGCATAGGCAAGCAGCGTGCTTGTCCCCATTGACCAGCCTACGGCATTTACATGATCCAGCTTCAAGTATTCGATCAGCTCATGAAGATCCGCGGCAAACCGTTTAAGGTTCATGCCTCTTTCTGTCAGTTCGGAGCGATCCGACTGGCCATGACCACGGAAGTCATAGAGGATGACACGATGATTTTTTGCAAATTCATCGACCTGATATTTGAAGAATTTATGGTTACAGGACCAGCCATGGATGAAAATCAAAGGTTCGCCGCTTCCATGCTCTTCATAATAGATCTTACAGTTGTCTTTTGTCGTAAAATAAGCCATATTTTCCACTCCCTTCACTAATAACCAATATAGGTTAAAGGTACTGACAAAATGTGTTGTTTATGTGTCGAACATACGTCATTTATGTGTTGGACTATTAAGGGCAGTAAATTTCTTTTCACTTTCATTGTATTATGGTATGATGAGGTAGCTTAGGAAGATGTTAAATAACGGAAAACGAGGTTTGATACAGAATGGAAATTTGTAAGGATAGCAAGGTATGTGGCGGCTGTGTTTACCAGGGCGTGCCTTATGGGGAGCAGCTTGCGAATAAAGCCGGGGAAGTGAGGCGGCTTTTGGAAGAGAAGGATATCGATTATGGGGCGTTATCACCGATTGAACCCGCCCCGGACAGGTTCGGGTACAGAAACAAGATGGAATACACCTTTGGCGATATGGAAAAGGGCGGACCGACGACGTTGGGCATGCATAAGAAAAAGCATTTTATGTCCATTGTCACGGTGGATGAGTGCCAGCTGGTGCATGATGATTTTAACCAGGTGCTGCGGGCGGTGCTGGATTTCGTGACTGCAAGAGGCTATTCCCATTATCATAAAAAGACCCACAAAGGTCTGATGCGGCACTTGATCGTAAGGCGCGGCGTCAGGACGGGGGAACTTTTGGTGAATGTCGTCACCAGCTCTGAAGAAGGGTTTGATGAAGCGGGATTTGTGGAAATGTTGCGGGCTTTGCCGCTAAAAAGCAAGCTGATAGGCATTCTGCGGACGGTGAATGACAGGCTTGCTGATGCGGTGTATTGTGACGAATTGAAAATTCTTTTTGGCAGGGATTATTATATGGAAGAGGTTTTGGGACTGCGTTTTAAAGTCAGCGCTTTTTCGTTTTTTCAGACGAATGTGGCGGCTGTGGAAAATCTATATTCCTATGCGCTTGATCTGATCGATGATTTTGAAGGAAAGACGGTATTTGATCTTTATTGCGGGACCGGGACGATCACGCAGACCTTGGCAAAGAAAGCGAAAAAGGTGATTGGCATAGAGCTTGTCGAGGAAGCTGTCGAATCGGCAAAAGCGAATGCTGCGCTGAACGGGTTGGATAATTGTAAATTCATCGCAGGAGATGTGTTTGAGGTGATGAACAGCTTGGCGGATAAGCCGGATGTGATCGTAGTCGATCCGCCGCGGGTGGGAATCTCGCCTGATGCGCTGGATCAGATCATCAGTTACGGCGTGGACCAGATCGTTTACATTTCATGCAATCCGAAATCATTGGCGCACAATTTGTATTATATGCAGTATTACGGATACCGGGTGGTGTCGGTTAAGCCGTTTGATAATTTTCCGGGGACAAAGCATACAGAGGTTGTTGTTCTTTTGTCCCAATAAAAACCCGACAGCGTAATCAATGTAAAAGTCGAGTTTAGCGAGGGTGAGGGAAAAGTGCCGCTTGATAATATCGCCAAGAGAGCCGAGGTGTACAAGCTGAAAGAGCGGGTTACATATAAGATGATTAAGGAGTGCATAGAAGCGAAGTATGGCTTCAAAGTACATACCGCATACATCGCAGAGGTAAAAAGGGAGTTAGGATTGCCGATGTATGATGCCCCTAATGCGGTAGAAGAATTGAAACAGCCGAGGAAGCATCCGACAATGGAGAAAGTGGAAGCGATAGAAGAGGCGTTGAAGTATTTTGAGGTCATCTGACTAATAAATGTCTTATTATACGAGGAGGTATAATCTGATGCTAAACATAGATGAAAATCAATTAAAATTATTGTTAGAGCAGAGAAGAAAAACGCTTGAACGGAAAAAATATGACGGAATAGGGGAGATTATTTCTAGTATATCTCTAATGATCACTTTAGTTATTTCAGATTTTAGCCATTTAACAATTATAGAACCGTTATATTTTAAAATTATTGCATGGGGTATTTCGATTGTTATATTGGCATATGGAAGTTACACATTTATAAAGAGCATAAAAATTTATTCTGTAGATCAACTATATAGCGAAATAGCAGATATTGATCCCAAGATAGAACATCCATTTAATATTGTTGTGATAAGAGACGGCCATGGAAACGGAAAATATTTGGTTTTTAAAAACAAAAGATGGGATTGTTGGCTATTTCCAAACTATCATTGTTTAAATAAGATTTTTAGTAAAACGAAAGAATTAAGATATATAACGGAGTGCATAAAAAGAAATTTAAAAATATTAGAAGAGATAGAGCTTAAGTATATAGGGAATGAAATAAGTGAAAAGTATTCTGTGGGGGATAAAGTAAGAAAAAAATATAATTTTCACTATTTTCAGGCAACGAATATTGCGACTGATTTTAATAATCAACGAACTTTTCATTGCAATGGAAAAAAGTATTGTTGGAAGACTTTGGATCAAATGTATTCCAATAAAAATATTATAAAAAAGAATAAGGATGTATTGGATTATATTCGGCGGGTGTGCGACATTAGTTAGAAAAGCCAAACCCAAAGCCTCAATCGAAAAATGTTGATGTTTATGATGTCTGGAAAGAAGATTGGAAAGAAATTGATAAGAATGAACCAATAACATTAAATGATGTTTTGAAAAGGTGGAGAAAATAAAAATATTGAGCAAGCTTGTAGTGGGTGATAATGATAGGAAGTGGAATGGGATATGGAGGTGAATATAATGGCGAAGAAAACAGAGATAATTATGGACGAATATATTGATGTCCTGGAAAAGATAAAAGAACGAATAACAAAAGCACAGTATCAGATGATGACAAATGCAAATGTTGAACGCAATATT
>CAJUEB010000130.1 GCA_910585135.1 uncultured Eubacteriales bacterium | reverse complement strand
AAGCCTGAGCTAAATACGATATCGGATGAATTGGTATCTTTCTATAATCCCTTCGTTTGTTTAAATGGCTATATTTTTGTAAATAAGATAAAAAGAAAATTGATAAATCCTCTTGCATTTTTCATAAAAAAGAGTATAATTTAATATATGAACATTCATTCATATGAATAAAACCTAAATATCTGCAGGAGGATAATTTTATGAAGAAAAAATTTAAGATGGAAAATCTGGATTGTGCCAACTGTGCTGCTAAGATGGAGACTGCTATCAATAAGATTGCTGGGGTAAAAGAAGCTACCGTGAGCTTTATGACTCAAAGGCTGGTGATTGAAGCTGATGATGACAGATTTGAAGATATTATAAAAGAAGTTGTCAAAGCATGTAAGAAGGTAGACGCAGACTGTGAGGTATTGATATAAAGGTAGGATAATGTACTGTTAATTTAGAGGGATTTCCAAAAGGAGCTGTTGCATTTTGTAATGGTTCCTTTTATTTTTATGCGCAGGGGAGAAAAACTTTCCCCTACTCGATTAATTTTTTCCTAGTTTTTAAAGAAATAATCTGCCAGTTCAAATCCACTGTCAAAATACATCCCTTTCTCGCCTGATTTCTCACAAAAACATTTTTCTGCATCGTAAGGTTCTTCCTTTGTACTATCGTATATCACGAAAGGAACAGGTGTAGCGGAGTGCGTCCTGATGGCAAGCGGCGTCCTGTGGTCGGGAACGACCAGCACCTTGAAGTCCTCGCCGTCTTCCCGAAGCGCATCCACGATCGGTTTTAAAACCTTGCGGTCGATGCTTTCCATGCATGCGATCTTGCCGTCCCGGTCTCCCTGATGGGAACATTCATCCGGTCCTTCCAGGTGCATATATACGAAATCCTTGCCATCGCGGAACTCCCTGATCGCCGCCTGTGCTTTACCGTCGAAATTAGTATGCAGCGTTCCCGTCGCGCCTTCCACGTCCACGGAATCAAGCCCCGCGCAGATCGCAATGCCCTTGATCAGGTCTACCGCCGAAATCGCTGTTCCTGTAATGCCATATTTATCGTAAAAGGATGACAGACTCGGCTTCTTGCCTTGCCCCCAGATCCAGATCGTATTTGCCGGATTAAGCCCCTTCTCTATCCTGGCTTTATTGACCGGGTGATCCTTCAAGATCTCATAGCTCTTCTTCATCATCTCGGTAATAAACTCTGCACCTTCCCCTTTCGGCAAATGATCGCCTGCCCGCTGGGTCAGCACATCATGCGGCGGCGTCAATTCATATGCGGTAGAGCCGTTATGAACGATCATGCAGTGCCTGTAGCTTACGCCCGTATAAAATTTGATGTTTTCGTCTGCAAAGGCTTCATTGACTGCCTGGATCAATTCATCTGCTTCCTCGGTGCTGATATCGCCGGAACTGTGGTCGGTGATGATCAGATCCTCGTATGCACCTTCGCCTGTCAATGTGATCAAGTTCGTGCGGAACGCCACGTCGGTATCCGACATATCGATGCCGATGCTGGCTGCTTCCAGCGGAGACCTGCCCGTCAGATACACGGCTGGATCGTAACCCATGACCGAAAGATTAGCCGCATCGCTTCCCGGCGCAACGCCTGGCGGAATGGTTTTCACCATGCCGACCGTTCCCCTGTGCGCCAGCTCGTTAATATTCTCGATTTCCGCCACCTCAAGCGGCGTCCTGTCCCCAAGCGCTTCGATTTTTTCATCGCCCGCACCGTCAGGAACTAAGATGAGATACTTCATTATTTGTTTTCCTCCTGGAATTTCTTCATGAATGCGATCAGGGCGTCCACGCCTTCCATCGGCATCGCATTGTAAATGCTTGCCCGCATCCCGCCGATCGACCTGTGACCATTCAGGTTATGCATGTTATTGGTCTTTGCCTCTGCTACAAATTTTTTGTCCAGATCTGCATCGCCCGTAACGAATACGACGTTCATCAGCGATCTGTCCTTTTCCCTGACAGGGCACTTGTAAAGGTCACTGCCGTCGATAAAGTCGTACAGCTTCTTTGCTTTCTCCACGTTCTTCTCATGAAGCTTCGCAATGCCGCCCATGTTCTTAATGTGCTTGAACACTTCCCCGGCAATGTAAATGGCGAAGCAGTTCGGTGTATTATAGGTTGAGCTATTGTCCGCATGGATCTTGTAATCAAGATAGGTTGGAACATTGTCCTTGGCAAAGCCAATCAAATCTTCCCGCATAATTGCGATCGCAATCCCGGCAGGGGCGATATTTTTCTGTACGCCCGCATAGATAAGCCCGAATTTGCTCACATCAATCTCCTCGGAAAGGATGCACGACGACATATCTGCGACAAGCGGAATATCTCCTGTATCTGGAATATACGGATAATGCGTTCCGTATATGGTATTGTTGTACGTGATATGCACATAATCAGCGTCCGGCCTGAAATCTTCCTTCTGCACTTCAGGAATGTAAGAGAATGTATCATCCTCTGAAGATGCCACGATTTTGACGTCCCCAAATTTTTCTGCCTCTTTCGCCGCCTTCTTCGCCCATGTGCCGGAAATGATATAATCCGCTTTGCCGGATTTTCGGAGCAGGTTCAGCGGGATCATGGCGAACTGCAACGTGCCGCCGCCCTGAATGAACATCACCTTATAATTGTCCGGAATGTTCAGGATATCCCTGAGATTCTTTTCTGCGTCTTCTAAAATAGCTTTGAATTCAGCGGATCTGTGACTCATTTCCATTACGGATTCCCCGCAACCTTTGTAATTTGCCAGATTGGCTGCTGCGTCTTCGATTACGTCAAGCGGCAGCATCGACGGACCTGCCGAAAAATTATATGCTCTTTCTTTTTCCTTGCTCAATTTTAGTCACCTCCACTTTTATTATATTGATTTATGTTGAGCAGTGTCAAAAATTATTATCTTAAATTATACCACTTTCCCTAGTTGGCGTAAAGCGTAATCAACGGCGTTTGCTGGTTTTTCGAGATAAAACGGCAACGCAAATCACACGAGCAAAGTTCCGCAAAACCATCCCATACTGATAGAACCTCAACCTCCGCCCTGATCCTTATAAAGCCTCCACTTCGCGTTCCGTCAGCCCGGTATTCTCCGCGATGACCGCTACTGGAATGCCGGATTTTTTCAAGTTCTTAGCAATGGCTCGCTTTTCCTGCAAAGCGCCTTCATTAAGCCCTTCTGCATGGCCTGCACTATGACCCTCTTCATAGGCTTCCTGCCTGTCCAGTATCTTTTCTTCCCATGCGTTCATAAACCTGATCCCCACTTCCTCGTTTTCCTTAATCCGCTGGACATTTTCATGGATTTCCCGGATCCTGCCGCTGCCTGCCCGCCGCGCCGTCGCCTCCGTGCTGTCCTCAAAGTACGCCAGCAGAGCAACCAGCTCGTCGCTGGCCCCGTCCCTGTCCGTCCCCCTGGTGTTGAGAAAGATCCGCGTGGCGCCATCGTTGAGCATTAAACCCGGCGCCTCCCCGCAGGCCATGCGGAACGTATAGCGGTAGCGCCCCTTCCCGAACAGGTCGAACGGCATCACCATGATGATGTACACGTCATTCAGCGCGCGGTAGTCAACCCCGCCCGGCGGCAGCAGCTTGCTGTCGATGGCGCTGTTGTACGCCCTGCTCCGCTGCGGGAGACTGCCGGTGTTCTTCTTCTGCACCTCCACCTCGTACAGCCTGCCCGCCGTGTCCATTGACAGCACGTCCATCCGCACGATCCTGCTCCACACTGCCTTCCGCACTTCCTTCTCTGCCTGCGGCAGGTGCTTCAAAACGATAGCTTTTCCCAAAATGATTTCCAAAATGGGCGTCATGATACCCGGATCTTCCGAGGCTTCCGCAAACAGGAATCGGTCAAGCAAATTCAGATCCTTCAGTTCCTTTAATCTGTCCATCTGATTACCTCCTTTATTATAATCTCTATCCGTGGGCATTGCAAGATTTACGGCAAGCGGATTGCACCATAAATCCCCTCTACTCTAATGTACGAGCTTGCCTGCGCGCATTTCAATGAACACTTCCGCCCGGTAACGCCGCATCAATCAATGCGTTCATTATAACATACAACGGTCATTATTTCAATATTTTTCCATTATTGTTTGTTTTTTCTATCCATTGGGAGTGCCTGATAAGAAAAGATTGCCATGACCCATGATACAAGCAGGAAAGCCTCAAGAGCATTAAAAAAGAGCATACGAAAAAATATGGTTTCAACAAAACCGCTAAAATTGAGTAGCAAACTTTGTTTTTTAAGCAATTGCTACTTTAATTTCAATGACTACAGTCATGCTCATGCTAGAAAGCGACTGTTTTTCCAAATAAAGGCCAGCTTAAACGCCAAAAGCGTTGAAAAGAAAGTAGCAATCACGCAAATAACAGCAACTGCTACTCAAAAAATCCCATTTTGCATAAAATGTAAAATGGGAAGGAGCAACAGACCGTTTTATTTCTAGTAGTGTAGGGATAAATGAAGACGAGCAATCGCTTTATTAATATTTCTATGCGAAAAGAAATCTCGAACTACCGCATCCGTTAAATGCACCGATTAAATTATAATAAATCCTGATATTCCCTGGCTGCATATATGACGCGCATAATAATTATATTGCCATGTATTTCATCCACAAGATAAAAGACAAGGCAATTTTCAATGACCAGTTTTCGATACCCTTTTGAAGATAAATATGTGTCTGAAGCCTTTGGAGCTATATACGGAAATTTCGACAACTTGCTTACTGATTCTTCTATCCTATTCAATAGCCGTTCCGCTGCATTAGGGTTCTGCAAATTAGATGAAATGTATAAATCAATTTCATCTAAATCCTCTTTTGCCAACGGCGTAAATAATATTCCGTATTTACTATTTTTCATGTTTTTCACGCAGATGACCAAATACCTCGTCACCGCTTAAAAGCGGAACGCCTTCTTCTATCTGCTTTTCAGCAGCGCCTAATTTTCGATATACATCCAAAAGCCCCATTTGCGTTTCGTAAGCATTTACATTCATCACAACAAGATGCTCTTTTCCATTTTTCGTAATGATCACAGGCTCATTACTCTGATAACAGAGTTTTGAAATCTTTCCCACATCTCTCAAATCAGCCATTGGACGAATGATCGGCATAATGTCCACTCCTTTTCTGACAGGCAAACTACTTTTTCATAGTATAACATGAACCTGCAGCAATATTCAAACATAATTAGGCACACACTGCTAATATGGTTTAAATGAAAGCAAAGATAAAATACGAACGATCTATGTACCAAAAATATTCTCCTCATTTTATTTGGCACTCCATTCATTCATATTCTTAACGATGGCATTATCATTTGTCTCCACCCGACTCCATCAGGTTTCACAAAAATCAAACAAGCATGACATGATAAAAGCAAATAAAGCAAATAAACAATAAGCCAAAAGATGCCACAATCAAACGCCATTTCTTTGCCATATTTTGTTTTTTACTATCTGTTCACTTATCCATTTGATGGCATTTCACCCTCAAAGCAAAAAATCGATAATTCCGATACTCAATATCCCATTATCATCATACCAACGCTTGCGAATATCATGTCGAACAATGATTTTTGGAAAAAATCTCCGGTTAAAGAGAAAGACTTGTTTTCAGTTTCTGCTTTTTCGGGAGTAGCCAGCGCATAAGCAGACTGAATATAGTCTTTCTTTCCGCCAGAAGTTGCAATAAAATCAATTTCCCTTGTAACTTGGTTGATTTTACCCTTTGAATCCTTTTCGTTTGAATAAACAACGCCTACATCCACCGCACATTCACGAATAATAAGCTCATTATACAGGATATTTTCCATAATATGCGTCATTTCCTGCTGACGGAAACCGGTTCTTGCATTTCGCAGCCCTATGTCCTCGCAATAGTATTTATTGGGATAGTCAAAGTAATCTTTGCCTTTCACATCCCACCTTTTACATTCGCTGAACAGGAACGCATCCAACAAATGATCAATATATGCTTTAACTGTATTTGTGCCACAACAGTTTCGCCTGCCCGCTTTTGTTTTAAATTGATCGCATTGGTAATTTTCGTCGGATTAGCAAAGAAACCGACAGAGGAACTAAGTAAGTCAAGAATGGACGCCAGCACATCTTCTCTTTTAATTTTCTTGCGCTCAATGATGTCCTTCAAATAAACCCCGGAAACAAGCGACTGCAAATAATTCATCTTTGCCGCCTCAGTAGGGCGGAATAGAATCAGCGGCATTCTTCCGTAAAAGGCATAATCGTCAAAAGCCTCTTCCTTATTGCCGCCCACCGCAGAATAGTATTCCGCAACGCCTTATACCGATGATCACTTTAACCTGCCCATCCCACATAAAAGATAGGAGCGGGGATATTTCCGTTCCATCTCTGACCTATACCGTTTTCTCTGCAAACAAGGGATTATGGCTGTAAACCTAACAATCTGATATCACAAAAAGCAGG
>CAJUEB010000129.1 GCA_910585135.1 uncultured Eubacteriales bacterium | reverse complement strand
GGAGTATGCAGACCGTGAAATCAAGATCGAAAATACGGCATGGGATGGCTTGATTCCTTCCCTGCAAACAGGAACTGCCGATCTCGTCATCTCATCTATGACAATTCGTCCTGACCGGGAGGAGCAGGTGGATTTTTCGGAGCCTTATGCCAATGCCCTTTTGGCAGTTTTAACCAATAAGGACTCTGGGATTGAGACTGTGACCGATCTGAACCAGGAGGGAAAGAAGCTGGCCGTGAAGTCAGGTTCTACCGGTCATCTCTATGCACAGAGCAACCTGACAGAGGCAGAATTGGTCGTACTTTCGGATGAAAGTGCCTGTGTCACTGAGGTGGCTCAGGGTCGTGCGGATGGATTTATCTATGACCAGCTTACGATTTACCGAAACTGGCAGAAAAACAAAGATACAACGGCGGCTATATTTATTCCTTTCCAAGAGCCAGAGAAATGGGGGATCGCAGTTCAAAAGGGGAACAGTGAGCTGCTAGAGCAGGTAAATGCTTTTTTGAAGGAATTTCGGGAAGAGGGCGGTTATGAAAAGCTCGAGGAAACCTACCTTTCCGAGGAAAAGAAAGCATTTGAGGAATTGGGCTTCCAGTGGTTTTTTGATATGGCTGATGTGACGGACGGAGATGAGAGCGGGAGCGGAAATGAAAGCGGAAACGGGGAATAAAAAATGAAGCTGATAAAGAATCTGTTTCTGGTACGGGAAAACCAAAAAGCTACCCTGGCGGGGGCTGTATTGAATTTCTTTTTGGTGCTGCTTCTGTTCGTTGCAGTGTTCTGGCTGTCACTGGATGCGATTCATGTCCGCCTGGAGTTTGGTTTTCTGGAACAATTCCGGCTTCGCATATGGGATGGATTTCTGGTAACCATTGGCATCAGTGCAGCCAGCCTGGTTCTGAGCCTTTTGATCGGGATTCTGAGTGCGGCAGGTCATAGCTGCCGCCTGTTATTTGTGCGGTATCTCTGTGGCATTTATGTGAAATTTATCCGGGGAACTCCTCTGATCATGCAGATTTATTTGTTTTTCTATATCGTGGGGACTGCCTGGGGCGTGGAAAATCGATTTGTGGCAGGGGTAATCATCCTTTCGGTCTTTGAAGGCGCTTACATTTCGGAGATCATCCGGGGAAGCCTTTTGTCTTTGGAAGAGTCACAGCTTGAAGCTGCAAAGGCAGTAGGCTTTACACAGCGTCAGACCTTGCACTATGTGATTCTGCCTCAGCTCGTTGCCCGCACTCTGCCTGCGCTTACGGGGCAGTTTGCATCGATTATTAAGGATTCTTCACTGCTTTCCATGATCGCCGTGATTGAACTGACACAGACTATTCGGGAGATTACGGCAGTAAACTTTCGGATGTTTGAATGTTATTTGTTCCTGGGGGTTTTGTATTTATGCCTGACACTGCCGATTTCTTTTGTCAGCAAGCGTCTGGAAAGGAGATTCCAATATGAAAATTGAGTTCCAGGGGTTGACCAAACAGTATGATGCGGAACATGTGGTGCTGAAACCGATGGATTTTTCTGACGATATCCATACGCTTGCCATCATCGGGCCTTCGGGCGGCGGGAAATCCACATTGCTTCGTATCTTGGGCGGACTTCTTCTGCCTACTGCCGGACGGGTGTCTGTGGGAGGCGAGGAATTACCGATGGATGAAAAGGCTCTGCAAAAATATCGACAGGGACTGGGATTTGTTTTCCAGCAGGGAGGGCTGTTCCGGCATCTGAGCGCCATGGAAAATATTGCCCTGCCTTTGGAGCAGGTTCACAGGTTTACCAGGCAGGAGGCCGTCAGGCGGGCAGAAGAGCTTTTGGAACGCTTTGGCCTTGGTGCGGATGGAAAGAAAAAGCCTGCCGCACTTTCCGGGGGACAGCAGCAGCGGGTAGCGATTGCCAGGGCGGTGGCAGCAAAACCCAGGCTTCTTTTGCTGGATGAACCCACAAGCGCCTTAGATCCAGAGTACACCAATGAGGTATTGGACGTAATCAACGAATTAAAAAATGAAGGAATGGACTTTGTGATTGTCACCCATGAGATGGGATTTGCCCGTCATGCCTGTGAAAAGGCAGCATTTCTCTATGATGGTTTTTTGTTAGAATATGATGACAGTGCATCCATGTTTGCACATCCGAAAACCAAGCAGCTTGACCGTTTTTTAGGTAGGTTGCTGGAATGGAATGTGTCTGTGAAATGAGGCAATGCGATGCTTTTGGGTGGTCGGGAAGCATCATGGATGGGAAACAAAGAATAATTGGAAAAAGAAGGAGGACGGAATGCAGATTTCCAGCAGGTTTACAATAGCGATCCATATGCTTGTTTGTATGGAGGTATTTAAAGGGGAATATAAGATTACCAGTGATTTTCTGGCTTCCAGCATCAATGTCCATTCGGTTATTATCCGTAAACTGATGTCGCAGTTAAAGGATGCAGGCTTGATTGAAGTAAAGCGGGGGACGGGTGGGGCGTCCATTGCAAAGCCACCAGAGGAAATTACATTTTTTGATGTATACCAGTCTGTGGACTGCATAGAGGAAAATACATTGTTCCATTTTCATGAAAATCCAAACCCGGACTGCCCGGTGGGAAAGAATATCCACAACATTCTGGACGATAAACTGTTTCAAATCCAGACCGCGATGGAGCGGGAATTGAAATCGATAACGATGGCTGACATACTATTCAATTTACAGCAATATTGAGGAAAATAATTGATGTTATTGTGAGGGTGTTTTCATCACGCCTTCCTGCTATCCATATTTCGTGATATAATTTCTTACAGGCTTGGTTTCAAAAGGCGATTATCAAAAAGAATTGAAAAGGGGTTGATAAAATGCGAAACGATAGAATTTTAAGAATTTATACGGATGGTGGCTGCGCGGGCAACCAAAATAGCGAAAACCTTGGCGGCTGGGGCGCGATTCTCGAATTTGGCGAGGCGTGCAAGGAACTTTACGGCAGTGAAGCCAACACGACTAATAACAGAATGGAAATGACCGCATTGCTGGAGGCGTTTAAAGCGATAAAAAAAGAAGACCAAAGGATCTATGTTTTTTCCGACAGCGGTTATCTGATGGACTGCTTTCGCAAAAAATGGTATGCAAACTGGCAGAAAAACGGCTGGCAGACGGCGAGCAAGAAACCAGTGGAAAATCAAGATCTGTGGAAACGGCTTTTGCCATACATTAACCAGCACGATATTTCATTTTACCGCGTAAAAGGCCATGTGAACCTTGCGAGCAAGTCAACCAATTTCGAAAAGCTATATGAAAAATTTGTAGAGTGGAACGGTGCGGAATTTTCCTACGAAGATTTCGTTTATGTGACGGAGAAGAACAACAGGGCGGACGAGCTGGCCAATATGGGAATCGACCAGCTGCGGAATGATTGATATTAGGCTGTTACGGAATTAAGTACCGGGATGATTTTGGCTTAGCGATAAAAAGAAAGCTATCTTTTTCTTGCGATGTGACCCCCCCAAAGTTAGACCAAAAATCTAACGATTGGGAGGTCGGTACATTGCGATAGCCTTTTTGATTTCGTTTACACTTCATGTTCTGTTTCCGTTTCAGGTGGATCTTCCAAGTCAGTGAGCAGAGGCGCGTTTGTCTCGGTCAACTCTTCCACCCCGCGCAGGGTGCGGTTAATCGCCCTTGTGCGCCTGCCGACAATTTCGCTGAGCGTCTTATCAGCAGTCTGAAGCTGTTTTTGGGCTTTGTCAAGCATATCCCCAAATTTAACAAATTCCGTCTTCACGGCACGGAGCGTATCCCATACCTCTTGTGAACGTTGTTCAATGGCAAGCGTCTTAAAACCCATTTGCAGTGATGCGAGAAATGCCGAAAGCGTCGTCGCGCCGACTGCCGTGATCTTATACTTATCGCGGAGTTCCTCGAACAATGCCGCATTTTGCACCACCTCCGCATATAACCCTTCCGTGGGCAGAAACATCAGCGCGAAATCTGTGGTCTTAGGCGGAACGATATATTTATCGTGAATATCTTTTGCAAACACACGGATTTTAGCTGTGAGGGAACGCCTGGCATCGTCGATGGACTGTTTATCCTCAGAGTCAAGCAATCTGTTGTAATCCTCAATCGGAAATTTACTGTCGATTGGCAAAAGTAGCGGCGTATCACCATTGCCTGGAAGCTTTATGACAAATTCCACTCGTTTGCCATTTGCGATTTCCACATTCATTTCATATTGATTCGGGGCAAGAATGTCAGAGAGAAGCTTTTCGAGACGAACCTCGCCGTATGTACCCCGCTCCTTTACATTCGTGAGGGCATTTTTCAGTGACTTCGCATCAGCGGCGAGCGCTTTCATTTCACCCAGGCCCTGGCCTACGCTTTCGAGCTGCTTGCTGACCAGTTCAAAGGACTGGGAAAGGCGGGTTTCAAGCGTTTTTTGCAATTTTTCATCGACGACGCCTTGCATCTGCTCAAGACGTTTTTCGTTGCTTTCCTGCAATTCTTTCAGTTTTGTTCCAAGTGTAGCGTTGATCTTCTCGATGTTTTCGGTATTCGCCTGCTGAATAGAGGAAAGGCGTGCTTCAACCTGGCTTCCAAATGCGCGGAGCTGGTTGCCCTGTTCCTCGCGGCTTTTTTGCAGGGTAGATATTACGACTCTTCCGATCTGTTCATTGCTTTCCATGCCGGCTTTTTGGATATCCGTCAGTTTTGTTTCCATCTGCCGCCGGAATTCGCCAAGATGCCGGTTGGTTTCCTCACGGTTTACTGATAGTGTGTTTTGAATGCTCTTCTGGATCACGTCGAAGCGTTGAAACTGTTCTGTTGCACCGGCTGCAATTTGCTGTTGTACACTATTTCGCTGTTCTTCGGTGGTGTGTTTCAGTAAGTTTTTTATTTCATTAACATCAGATTTTTTGCGTCCTGTGATCTGCAACACAATGACCGCAATAAGCAAAACAATCGTTAGAATGACTAAAATTTCCAGCAATCCCATTTGGCTCTTTTCTCCTTATTCAATATCTCGCTTCATATTATACTACATTTATCCGCATCTTTATAGCGTTAGTTTTCATGCGGATTCAATTTTGAAAAAGGCGCGCAGAAGTTCCGCAGAACCTCGCCAAACCGCTTGGCGCACTTTTGCAAAATCAAAATCAGGTTAAGAATAAAACCTTCCGGAATGCGTAACATATAATGTGGAACGGAGGATTTACGATTGAGCGGCATGAAAAAAATAGCTTGTATATGTATGCTTGCAGCAGGGATTCTAGCAGCCGTTTGGGTGATATATGATTTCCCTGATCTTTTTTTGCATGAGCAGGAGGACGCGGCAGATGCCATTATGGCAGCAAAGGAGGTCGCTTCTGAGTCGCAGGTCAGCTCGTCTGCCGTGGATTCCCGGAAGAAAAATCGCCAGCCGGTTCTTTCCATGGGAGAAAAGCCGGGTACAGTCTACGTCAGCTGGACAGGAACTGAGAAAGGCCCGAAGTATTTCCGGTATTCGGATGATCCATACAGCTTGCCGGTGGTCACGCAGAAAAAGGCGGAGAAGAAAAAGATCTTGTCCGGCGGCTGGTACAGATATACGGTAACGCTGCAAGATCTTGAGCAGGGAAAACTTTACTATTATGAGATAGGGGACGGAACATCTTTTGACAGTCCCCGGTTTTTTTATGCGCCGAAGGAAGGCGGGGAGAACGTGTTTGCTTACCTGGGAGATCCCCAGTTTGACAATTCGGTTGCTGATTATCATGCGTGGAGCGATTTGGTATGGAATATGTATAAGAATAATTCGGACTTGGAGTTTGCGATTACCGGCGGCGATCTGGTGAATGTTCCCACGGATGAAGCGCACTGGAACGGATTTCTCGATAACTGCGGGCTGTTCAGCATGATCCCGCTCATGGCGATACCTGGAAACCATGAAGGCGTAAGCTCAAACAATACATATAAGAAGATTTTTCACCACATTGACAATGGTCCTGTGGGCGAGGCTTTTTATTATTTTGACTACGGGCATTGCAGGTTTATTATGCTCGACAGCTCTTTTCTGACTGGCGACAGGCAAGACCGCATCGGAAAAGATGCCTGGCAACGGCAGGAAAAGGCGGTGGAGCGGTGGCTTAAGAAAGCGCTTTCGCAGAGCGACAAGACGTGGAATATCGTGGCGGTACATCACCCGGTTTACGGAATGCACGATATTTTTACCGTTTCGCCCCAAATCAGGAAACGCTGGCTGCCCATCATGGAAGAGGAAGGCGTCGATTTGGTTCTTTGCGGGCATCAGCATGTCTATATGCGAACACGCAAGATCGACGGCATTGTTCACGTCATGGGTATTTCCGGCGCGAAGCGAAGCAATTATTACAAAGGCTTTAATGCGCCTAACTACAGTGAGTCCTTATATGCGGCAGGCGCGAATTATCAGGTGATTCGGGCGACAGCGAGCCGCCTGGAACTGACTTCCTATAGTAAAAACGGCCGCA
>CAJUEB010000128.1 GCA_910585135.1 uncultured Eubacteriales bacterium | reverse complement strand
AATCATGTATTTCGGCAAGATCTATGTGGGAAGGACGTTTGAAGTATTTGCTACGTACACGTGGATCGCAATATTTTTCCTTGTGATCATTACGATTCTTTCCGTGGTATCAAGGCGGATCGAAAGGAGGCTCAAGGGACAATGAAGATCAGTTCAGAACCGAAAATCATTACCAAGGATCTCGTGAAAAGCTTCGGTTCGCTGGAAGTGTTAAAAGGGATCAACGTGGAAATCGATAAAGGCGAAGTAATTTGCGTCATAGGTCCATCGGGTTCAGGGAAATCTACGTTCCTGCGATGCATCAACCAGCTGGAGGAATCCACTTCCGGGCAGATTTTCGTCGATGGGGAGGAAATTACAGCGAAGGGCGCTGACGTCAATAAGATCAGGCGTCATATCGGCATGGTATTCCAGCAGTTTAACCTGTTCCCGCATATGACGGCTTTGGAAAACATAACGCTGGCGCCGCTGACCTTGAAACTGAAAAGTAAGGAAGAAGCGGAGCAGAAGGCGCGGGAGATGATGGCACGAGTCGGACTGGAAGATAAGCTCAATTCCAGGCCGTCGGATCTTTCCGGTGGACAGCAGCAGCGTGTAGCGATCGCAAGGGCGTTGGCGATGGAGCCGGATATCATGCTTTTTGACGAACCGACTTCTGCGCTTGATCCTGAAATGGTCGGAGAGGTTCTGGCCGTTATGAAGGAACTGGCGGCGATGGGCATGACAATGGTGGTCGTTACCCATGAAATGGGCTTTGCACGGGATGTTGCCGACAGGGTGCTTTTTATTGACGAAGGAATCGTCATGGAGGAAGGAACGCCGGAGGAAGTTTTCGGCGCGCCGAAGAATAAGAGAACGCAGGAGTTCTTAAATAAAGTGCTGTAAGGGGGCTGCAAGGCAAAAGGCGGGATCAATGGACCGCAAGGGTGAAATGATTTCGAAGGAAAGATGTTTGCCCTGGCGGGCAGTCCGCAAAATGGCAGAATACCCGCCAACAGCGAAAAACAGAATAAAATTCAGTACCCGCCGGGTGTAAGCTGGCGGGTATTTTTCTAGCAGGAAGGGGAAGAAAGAAATGGCGATGAGAAATAAAACAGGGAAGAAATGGGTGTTGTTAATTGTGATGGTTTTGGCGATCGCGGTGTTTGTCAGTGGGTGCAGCGCCGAAAGCGAGGCGTCCGATCCCGCAGGAAATACGCAGGGAGAGAGCAGCGGCAACATGACGGAGCAAATGGAAATCTTAAAAGACTTTGAGGCGGAGACATTAGAGGGCGGCGTTTTTACGCAGACGGATCTTGCGGCAAAGGATGTGACGATTTTCAATTTCTGGTCTTTGATGTGCAGTCCGTGCATTGAGGAAATGCCGGATATCGCAGCGTTTGAAAAATCACTTCCTGATCATATAGGCCTGGTTACGGTTTGCCTGGATGGCAGTACCGATGCGGAGGCGGTGAAGCAGATTCTCTCGGAGGCAGGCTATGAAGGCGTTACCTTGCTTTCCGGAAGCGGTGATTTTGAAAGATGCAGCGATGCGATCCAGTACACACCGACGACAATCGTGGTGGACAAAGAAGGCAACATGGTTGGCAAGGCGATTATTGGCAGGCAAGAGGACCTGGATAAAACCTTTACCGAAGCGGTCAACGCTGCCTTAAAATCGATGGGAAAGGCGGAAATGAGCCATGCAGGAAACTAAACGCACGAAAACGCTTTTTTTAATTCGTTGGGGTATCTTGCTCGTTTCAATTCTGTTTCTCGTGATCGGGATTGCAAAACAGGAGTATTTGGAAGTATTGCAAAAGGCGGTAAAGATATGTCTGGAATGCATCGGAATCGGATAGAAAAGAAACTGGATAAAAGAAGGATTTCCTTTCAGCGCATTGTCCAATTGATTTCTGCTGCTGTTTTGAACGGATATGTGATGGGATTTGCAAAGGGCGGTATTTTCACAGGCGCAAGCAAAGCGGTATGCGTCCCGGTGCTGAACTGCTATTCCTGCCCTGGCGCATTAGGGGCGTGTCCGATTGGCGCTTTGCAGACGGCGCTTGGCACGCGGCATCATTTCCCGTTTTATGTGTTAGGGCTTTTGATGCTCTTTGGTATCGTATCCGGGCGGTTGGTTTGCGGGCTTTGCTGTCCGTTTGGGCTGGTGCAGGATCTGATTCATAAAATCCCGACGCCGAAGTGGGTCGTCCCGAAGAGCTTTGATCGAGCGGCACGGATGTTAAAATATGTGATGCTGTTTGTGGTCGTGGTGTT
Organism: uncultured Eubacteriales bacterium; assembly: GCA_910585135.1. Classification (GTDB taxonomy): domain Bacteria; phylum Bacillota; class Clostridia; order Peptostreptococcales; family Anaerovoracaceae; genus Lentihominibacter. The sequence goes on along the minus strand of CAJUEB010000128.1, from coordinate 4,224 downwards.
GCTTTCGGTATTTGCGGCCGCAGGAACGGGCGTCGCGCCGCCTTATTTCTGCAAGTACATTTGTCCGGCAGGTACGCTTGGCGGTGGAATTCCGCTGATGGCTGCGAATCCGGCGCTGCGGGAGCTTTTGGGCGTGCTGTTTGACTGGAAGGTTCTCGTGCTGGCAGTCATTTTGGCGGCATGCCTGTTTATTCACCGCCCGTTTTGCCGTTATCTCTGCCCGCTGGGGGCGTTTTATTCTTTATTCAATCGTTTCAGCTTCTATCAGATGTATTTGGATCGTGAAAAATGCACGGGATGCAAGGAATGCGAACGCCTTTGCCCGATGGCGGTGGAGCTTACAAAGGATATCAATAACCTCGAATGCATCCGCTGTGGAAAATGCAAATCCTCCTGCCCGGCGCAAGCGATCTCATGGGGATTTGGGAGACATTAGACAAAAGAAAAAACGCAAAAAATACCAATCACGCATTGCATAAAAATGAATAATGATGTATAATTATCAATAAGCGGCGGGCTGCCGCTTATTGAATGTGTAAGGAGTTAAATACAGATTATGGTGAAAACGATTGAAAAAATGGAAGGCCTGATTTATCTGGAGGATGGGACTGTTTTTAAAGGAACTGGCTTTGGCGCGAGGCGCACTGCGGTGGGCGAGCTTGTCTTCAATACATCGATGACGGGATACCAGGAGATCCTTACCGATCCTTCTTATAAAGGGCAGATCATCAATATGACATATCCGCTGATTGGAAATTACGGCATCAGCGATGTAGACAATGAATCACAGGATATTCATGCTTTCGGGCTGGTAATCCGGGATCTGTGCGATATGCCGTCAAACAGCATGTGCGTGAAGACGCTGGATCAGTGGCTGCGGGAACATCATGTTCCCGGTGTTTTTGGCGTGGATTCCAGGCAGATTACAAAGCGCATCAGAAAAAATGGCACGGTAAAATGCCTGATCAGCACGGAAGGGATATCTTTGAGCAGGGCGCGGGAGCTGTGCGAGCAGGGCAGCCTTAGGGATGACTGGATGAAAGATGTGGGCGTTTCGGAAAAGGTCGTTTTAGAGCCGTTATCTGCTGCGGCAAATGAAGAACCGGCATCTGTTGCCGCCGCCCCTGCCGCTTACAATGTAGCAGTGATGGATTTCGGTGTGAAGGGGAGCATTTTGACCTGTCTGCGGAAAAGAGGTTGCAGGCTTACGGTATACCCGTACGGAACATCGGCTGAAGAGATTCTGGCGGGCAAGCCCGACGGCATTTTCCTGACGAACGGACCGGGAAATCCGGAGGAAGCGACAGATGCGATCAAGGCGGTGAGGAATATCATCGCCAAGAGCGATATTCCGATGTTTGGCGTATGCATGGGTCATCAGATCCTTGCGCTTGCACTGGGCGGTAAGACTTATAAATTGAAATACGGTCACCGTGGCGGAAACCACGGGGTATATGATAAGGATACGAAGCGGTCCTATATCACTGCACAAAATCACGGGTATGCTGTACAGCACGAGAGCATCATCCTCAAGGGCATGGAAGTAACGCACCTGAACTTAAACGATGGCACGGTAGAAGGCATGGAACACAGAGATCTGCCGATTTTTTCCACGCAATTTCACCCAGAGGCCTCGCCGGGTGCGAACGACAGCGGTTACTTGTTCGATAAATTCATAAGCTTGATGAAGGAGGAGAACCAAAATGCCTAAGAAGACATCGCTCAATAAGATACTGATCATCGGATCTGGACCGATCGTGATCGGTCAGGCGGCGGAATTCGACTATGCAGGAACGCAGGCCTGCAAAGCGATCAAGGAAGAAGGAATCGAGACGGTGCTGGTCAACAGCAATCCGGCAACCATCATGACGGATAAAGGGATTGCCGACCGGGTATATATGGAACCGCTGACGGAAGAAGCGTTGGAGCAGATTCTGGAAAAGGAGCATCCAGACGGCATGCTGGCTGGATTTGGCGGGCAAACGGGGCTGAATCTGGCGATGGAGATGGAAGCAAAGGGTATCCTTCAAAAATACGGCACCGAGCTTTTGGGCGTGAACCGGGAAAGCATCAAAAAAGCGGAAGACCGGGAAGCATTCAAGGCGCTGATGCAGGAAATCGACGAGCCGATTCCGAGCAGCATCATCGCCACCAGTATCGAGGAATGCTATGATTTTGTGGAAAAAGAAGGATTCCCCGTGATCATCAGGCCTGCGTATACGCTGGGCGGCACGGGCGGCGGCATCGCGGAAACGGAGCAGCAGCTAGAGGAGCTATGCCATAAAGGCATGGAAAGCAGCGCCATCGGGCAGATTTTGCTGGAAAAATCCGTGGCAGGCTGGAAGGAAATCGAGTTCGAGGTCATGCGGGATCGGCGAAACAACTGCATCATCATTTGCAGCATGGAAAATCTCGACCCTGTCGGCGTGCATACGGGGGACAGTATCGTCGTAGCGCCGGTGCAGACGCTGCGTGACGAGGAGTTCCAGATGCTGCGGGATGCATCGATCAAGATCATCAGAAGCCTTGCGATCGAGGGCGGCTGCAATATACAGTTTGCACTCAACCCCGATAATGGCGAATACATCGTCATCGAGGTAAATCCAAGGGTGAGCCGTTCATCGGCTCTGGCATCCAAAGCGGCGGGTTATCCGATCGCCAAGATCGCGGCCAAGATCGCCCTGGGATATACGCTGGATGAACTTTATAATTACGTGACGCAGACGACGAGCGCATGTTTTGAGCCGACCATCGACTATATCGTGGTCAAGTTCCCGAAATGGCCGTTTGATAAATTCAGGACGGCTTCGAGGAAGCTGGGAACGCAGATGAAGGCAACCGGGGAAGTGATGTCCATCGACAGGACTTTTGAAAGCGCACTGCTCAAGGCGCTCACGTCCATCGAAATCAAGTGCGATGGGCTTCATACGGAATTCGTTTCAGGGCTTGATGATGAGAAGCTTTTGAAAAAGCTGGCGGATTGTGATGACGAGCGGATCTTCTGTATCGCGGAGGCGATGCGAAGAGAACTTGTGGATGTCGAAGCACTGTACGCACTGACGAAAATCGATCGCTGGTTTCTCCATAAAATCCGTGGCATTATCGACTTGGAGAACACGCTGAAAAATGAAAAGCTGACCAAGGATCTGGTGTATGAAGCGGAGTCAAGAGGTTTTACCGATACTGATATTATCGCGCTTTCGGGCGTGTCGCGTGATGTTTTGCAGGATATCCGCGTGTATAATGATATCTATCCTGTTTATAAAATGGTAGATACGTGCGGCGGGGAATTCGACGCATTGACACCATATTATTATTCCTGCTATGATGAAGAGGATGAGAGCATCCGAAGCCCGGAAGAGAAGATTCTCGTCATCGGTTCTGGCCCGATTCGGATCGGGCAGGGACTCGAATTCGATTACTGCTGCGTACAAGGCGTTTGGGCGATTAAGGAGCTGGGGTATGAAGCGATCATCATGAACAACAACCCGGAAACCGTCAGCACCGACTTCGATACCTCCGATAAGCTGTACTTTGAATCTTTGCATATCGACAATGTGATGAACGTGATCAAACGGGAACGTCCTTACGGCGTGATCCTGCAATTTGGCGGCCAGACCTCCCTGAACCTGGCGGAGAAGCTCAACAGCAGGAGCATCAATATTTTGGGGACTTCCTTTGAGGATATCGACCTGGCGGAAGACCGGGAAAAGTTCTGCGCGCTTTTGGATGAGTTGGGGATCGCCGTTCCAGAGGGCGCTGCGGTTACGAATGAGGCAGAGGCCTTTGAGGCGGTAGAGCGGCTCGGGTATCCGCTGGTGGTGCGTCCGTCTTACGTGATCGGCGGCCGTGCGATGCAGGTGGTTTATAACGATGTGGAGCTGAAACGTTATTTGAAGGAATCGGTATCCTTATCGACGGAGCATCCTGTTTTGATCGACCAGTATATCCAGGGCAAGGAAATCGAGGTAGACGCGATCGCCGACGGAGAGGATATCCTGATTCCGGGCATTATGGAGCATGTGGAACGGGCAGGCGTCCATTCGGGGGACAGTATTTCCGTTTATCCGAATTATTCCCTGACGGCGGAGGTGGAAAACACGCTGCTGGATTATACGAAGCGGATCGCGAAGGCGCTGAACGTCGTAGGGCTTGTCAACATCCAGTATGCGTATGACGGCGAAAAAATCTATGTGATCGAGGCTAATCCGAGGGCTTCCCGTA
>CAJUEB010000127.1 GCA_910585135.1 uncultured Eubacteriales bacterium | reverse complement strand
GCATATTTTTCAAAAATGCGGTTGTTGGGCGTGGTTTTTCGCGTATCCAGCAGCTTGATGCCCGCTTCCGCCAGCATGTCCGCCATCGAACGCGTACAAGTAGCGATCCCGCTCATCCGCTGCAAATAATTAAGGGCGGTGCGTTCCCCGCAGAGAATCGCCCTGATATCGCCCCGAAGCTTTGCCATCACCTGCCCGCGTTTTACCGCATCGCCGTCCTTTACGGAAAGCGCCAGCTCCGATTTCTCATCAAGGAGCGTAAAAACCCGCTCGAAAATCTGCAAGCCGCAAACGATGCCGTCCTCTTTACAGATCAAATCAGCCTCGCCCTTCTGCGGTCGCCGCATCACGCTGTTCGCAGATACATCTTCACTGGTGATATCCTCACGCAGAGCGCTCATGATGAGCGGATCTACATTCAATTTCAACGCAACCTGGTCAAACATTTTTTTCACGCCTCCTCGCCATTTCTTCCATCTTATCAAACACCAGCTGCCGATACAGCCGCTCAAGCTGCTCCGCATCCTTATAGTCTTCCAAATTCACATATTGTGATACATCCCCGGCATCCGCATCAGCTTTCACATCTATCTTGCCGCTAGCCCCGGCATTCGCATCAGCACTTACATCAACTTTCCCGTCCGCATCAACACCAGCCCCAACGTTCGCATCTGCCGCACCGCGCAAAGCCATATCCTGCGCCGCACGCCCCGCAAATACCAGGCTTTCCAACAGGGAATTGCTGGCAAGGCGGTTTTTGCCATGAACGCCATTGCATGCCGTCTCCCCAACCGCATAGAGCCTGTCCATCGACGTCCTGCTCTGATGATCCACCTGAATGCCGCCCATAAAATAATGCTGAGCCGGCACGACCGGGATGCATTCCTTTGTCACATCGTACCCCATCTGGCGGCAATGCCCCGCAATATTCGGAAAATGGTTTTCGATTTCCTCGTCAGGAATGCTCCTAAGATCCTCCCACACAAATTCCGTACCGTCCTTTTCCATCTGCTGCTCGATCGCAGCGGTTAACCGGTCTCTCGGCATCAGCTCATCCGCAAAGCGTTCCATATTCTTATCGTACAGGCGCGCGCCTTCTCCCCGCACGGATTCAGAGATCAAAAAACTCCTGCCATCCTCCTCATCGTACAAGGTCGTCGGATGAATCTGTACATAATCCAGATCCCGGCACTCGATCCCATTTTTAATGGCGATGGCAATGGCATCCCCCGTCAAATGCCTGTAATTGGTCGAATGCTCATATAGGCCGCCGATCCCGCCGCAAGCCAGCACCACATCACCTGCCGCTAACGTTTTGAGGCTTCCATCCTTCATCCTGATCACAGCGCCTATGCACCGATTCCCACGGCATATGATATCGACCAGCGTGGTATATTCGAGCATGGTGATATTGCTGCGTTTTCGCGCTTCCGAAAGCAATTTGCTCGTGATTTCCTTTCCCGTGATATCTTCGTGGAAAAGCACACGATTTGCCGAATGCGCGCCTTCTTTCGTAAAGGCAAGGGAACCATCCTCTTCCCGCTCGAAATCAACGCCGATCTTTAAAAGATCCTCCACTACATCGCCGGATGAACGAATCATGATCTCGACGGATTTGCGGTCGTTTTCATAATGACCCGCGCGCAGCGTATCCTCAAAATAGGCTTCATAATCGTCCTCATCCTTCAGCATGCACATACCGCCCTGCGCCAAATAGGAATCGTTGCTTTCCAGATCCGCCTTGGTGATGAGCAAAATCTGCTTTTCTGCCGGAATTTTTAACGCACAGTAAAGCCCTGCACATCCGCTTCCGGCAATTAAAATATCTGTTTTCATGTCTTATCGCCTGTCCCTATGCTCGTACATCTTGTACTTACTCTATTGTGATAGCTTCATTGTGCCATAGTATACCATGTATATTGCCATGTGACAAGACATCTGTTTATATAAATAATTTACATTTGTATTGACACCTTGCGGCCGCTTCTATATAATCACACATAATGGCAATTACTTGCGATAAACCGTTTTGGAGGAAATAAAGGTGTTGACAAAAGAAATGCAGGAAGAGATCCTGCGATTAAAAAAGGAAAATGATATTTGTATTTTAGTCCATGCTTACCAAAGCCATGACATATGGGAGATCGCCGACTATATGGGCGATTCCTACGGATTAAGCCTGAAAGCGGCCAAGGCCCCGCAGAAAACGATATTGATGTGCGGCGTGCGCTTTATGGCGGAAACGGTAAAGATCTTATCCCCGGATAAGAAGGTTCTGCTCGCAAATCCACTGGCTGGCTGCGCCATGGCCGACCAGCTCGATGTTGCCCGCTTAACGGAATTAAAAAAGCAATACCCCGGTCACACCGTAGTGGCTTACATCAATACGACGTCAGAGCTGAAAACCATATGCGACGTATGCGTCACCTCATCATCCGCGCCGAAAATCATCAAAAATATCAAGGAACGGGATATCCTCTTCGTGCCGGACTGCAATCTGGGCGCATGGATCGCAAAACAAGTGCCGGAAAAAAACATCCAATTAATCGACGGGGGATGTCCTGTCCATGCAAACGTCACCATTGATGCCGTCCGACAGGCGCGAAAGCGTCATCCGGACGCACTGCTCCTAGTACACCCGGAATCACTGCCCGAAGTCACGGAAAACGCCGATTATGCAGGAAGCACGACAGGCATCATGGATTTTGCGAAAAAAAGCGATGCGAAGGAATTTATCATCGGCACGGAAAACAGCATCGTGCAGCACCTGCAATTTGAATGCCCAGAAAAAGCCTTTTATCCTCTTTCCAAGGACTGCGTGTGCAATGATATGCGCTTGACGACGCTGGCGGACGTGTACGGCTGTGTCAAGGGAATCGCCGGAGAGGAAATCACGCTGGCTGATGATGTGATGGAAAAGGCCAGAAGGTGCATCGATACGATGATCACGTTAGTGCAGTAACGGACTCGGCGTGAACTATATGAAAGACGGCGTGCAGCTGCTTCCGTCTGTTATCGCCTGCATACTGCACTGCGTGTAAAGCAGCATGTACTGCGGCGGCACGGGACGCAATGACCTTATCCATACTGAAACTGCACTGCCAAATAGAACGGCGCACTGCGGCGGCATAAAACCGCCGCTTTATTTATGTTATTTTGACCGCATCTACATTGCCCGTTACGGGATTCCGCCTCGTGTAATCAAACAGATAATAGGCATCCCCCAGCTTTTCCAGGTGAGTGAGCCTCCTCAAAACGCGCGGGTCTGTAATGTTTTTATACTGCGGCCCGTTCAAATGCCGATGCTGCCTCGCTTCCTCGCTGTAAAACGCCTTGGCAAAGGCTTTCTCAACACGCGCCGCCCCGAAAAATTCCGGCCTGTTCTTTTCATTATCCCGGGAATAATAATCGTATACGAGCGCTTCCTGAAACCGCTCTCTCTGCGGCTGCTCCGCAATATAGCGTTCTCCAAACCGAAGCAAATGTTCATACCGCTGGTTTCGCGAAAAATGCAAAAGCGTCAAACCGTTTTCCTGATGCCATGCGCAAAGCTTTTCAAAAAATGCAAATGGGTTCTCAAAAGCATCCAGCAGCACTTCCAGCCCTTGTGTATACTGCCCGCTGTTATAATAGATTTCTACCATTTCTTCAACCGCTTTCAGCTGCAAAATCTGCCCATATGAGATCCACTTGGTTTCCAGCACCTCATACGGCGGGGCATCGCTGTATTTCAATCCATACGCCGTGCAATGTTCCGCCAGCGGCGATCCTTTCAGCACCTTCAAAAATCCAAGCTGGAGCTGATGCGGCCTAAGGGAAAACACCTCGTTAAAGGAATGCTTGAAGCGTTCCATATCTTCAAAAGGCAGCCCTGCAATCAAGTCGAGATGAATATGGATATTGCCTGTTTTTTTCAATCTGCGCACGACCTGTGAAAGTCTGCCAAAATCTGCCGGGCGGTTGATTTCCGCAAGCGTCCGTTCATGGGTAGACTGTACGCCGATTTCCAGCTGCACCTGCCCCGGACGCATTTTTTCGAGCAGTCCCAATTCGGAATCGGCCAGAAGCTCTCCCGCAATCTCAAAATGAAAATTGGTAACGCCGTTGTCGTGTTCTTTCAAGTATTGCCAGATCGCTAAAGCATGATCGTGATTACAGTTAAATGTCCTGTCGATGAATTTCACCTGTTTTACATTGTGTGCCAGAAAAAATGCAAGCTGGCGTTTTACCAAATCCAGGCTCTTAAACCGCAGAGATTTTTCGATCGAAGAGAGGCAATAACTACAGCGGAACGGACATCCCCTGCTGCTTTCGTAATATATGATACGGTTGGTGAAATCCGCTAAATTATCATAAGGAAAAGGGAGCGCATCCATTGGAAGAAGCGTTTGCGCTTCGACCACAATCAGGCTGCCTGTTTCCAGATGCAGCGGCTGCACTTTGAGCAGGCGATCCGATTCTGAAAGCATCTGCTGCGCTTCGACGAGATCATCTGCTATTAGAGGTTCATCAGCCTGTCCAAGACCATGATTCGCATAAGCCTGCGCAAGCCTGAAAAATGCTTTCTCCCCCTCGCCACGGATGATGCCTGTGGCTTTTGCAAAAGCTTCCAATGCATCTGGCAGATCAAAGGAAACCTCCGGTCCGCCCAGCCAGATATCCGCATCCGGGCTGATTTTTTGCAAATCCCGCACGAGCTGCTCGATTTCCCGGCGATTCCAAATGTAACAAGAAAAAAACAGCACATCCGCTTTTCTTTCATAAATGTCAGCGAGAATCTTGGCAAGAGGCTGGTTAATGGTATATTCCGCGATTTCGATTTGCGGCGGCTTAACACCCGCCTTCTGAAATTGCCGCACACAATATTCCTTCAAGCTGTGTACGGCAAGATTAGAATGAATATATTTTGCGTTTAGCGCTACCAGTAAAAACTTCATAGCAAATAAACCCTCCTCGCCAGATCATGATATGCCCGCCCCATCGGGTAGTTACGCTGCTGCCCCGGAAAAGTCCGATGCAAAGTGTCCTGCATCTTTCGAATCCTCCGCACTGCCGCTTTTACCCGTCTCCGAAATCAGCTCATGCCAGTCAATACAAAGGCGAACGCCCGTCTTCTCAAGGCAGTTTCGCCTGCCAAAAGCCTCGAAATCGAATGCCCGCTTGCAAGGCTCAAAAGCAAGCTGTCTTGTCCGATCTGCCCTTTTAATAGCGCGATGCTTTCGCCAGATTGCTGCTGCCTTCTTCCATCATTCCGAAGCTTTCCATAAAGAAAGTTCTTGCCTTCATATCGTACTTACCGCAAACAGCCTCAACCGCATCGTTTACAATATCTGCCATCACGACAGCATCTGCTGCACATCTGGCATTGATGATCAGGGAAAGCGCATTGTAGTTTCGATCCAGTTTACGCGAATATTCCACCTCGTAATCAACGCCAATCAAGCTGGCCTTGAAAAAATCCGTCAATTCTTCTGCACTGTCCGCAGCAAACATTTTCAAATGCGGTACATTGCCGCTCGTTCGTTTCAGACCTTCCCGGATTCCCTCAAAAATATCGGCGATCACCTGGTTAAAATCCAGGTTTTTATCTTCGCGCTGCTGCATGAAAACCCTGGTATTAAACCAGCTAAGCTGGCTTTCAGCCGCAAAAAATTCTTCGGATTCATATCCGATTTCCCGATGCTCGGCTTTGGAACTATGATTGAGAAGATAATCCACGACCTCTCCCACGCCGCTCCCCTTCATCGCTGACATTGCCATAACCGGAATATGCGGATAAACGCCCCGGATAAAATCAACGATCTGTGCAGCTTCGTCCTCGCCGATCGTATCGATTTTATTGAGAACGATCAGATCAGCTTCCGCCATCTGCGCATCCAGAAGGAATTTTAACTCTTCCGGCAGATTAAGGGCAGCTTGCTCAGGCATGACCATGCGAAGACGCTCCGGGTCTACAATGCAGGTAAATGGCATCAGGTCAAATTCATCCGGCTCATTGTCCGCAAGCTCCAAGTACACATGATCCCTGCCGCCGATCCCGCAGCCGGGGATATCGGAAAAAATCACGTCAGCCCCTGCCGCCTCAAGCTGGTGCAGCTTTCCCACCAAGTTATCATGCTGATAACAGATGCAGCCGCCTGAAATCGGCAACGTCATCACGCCTGCTGCCGCGCAAAACTCAGCGTCAACGACATTGCCTGCACCAAGGTCATTGGCGATAATTGCCGCATTCCCCAGACTGCGTCTGTTGATTTCCCTGCAAAAAGCGATCATGGCAGTCGTTTTCCCTGCGCCTAAAAATCCGCTCGTCACCATATACTTTGTCTTCATCGTTTATTCTCCTATTTTTAAACCTGTTGACAAACTGCCTTACAAAGAAACGAAGCAATTGCCTGCAACAATGCGTAGCTTTCCTTTAAACAAGATATGATCTTCCTTTAAAATATTAAATCAATATATGGCAGATGATCCTTTGAAAAAGTTTGGCAACAACGCCCTACTCCTTTCTGTAAAT